>NZ_LWGA01000133.1:0-21972 GCF_001635235.1 Oleiphilus sp. HI0117
ATAGAACCTGGACTATACGAGGTGTCAGGAATAGGGGCTACACAGAAAGATGCATTTGAGGAGGCGTCAATTAATCTTAGCTATGGTCTCAACACAAAGGTAAGTTCCAAGTGCTTTGATATCGATAGCTCTAATTTTCAAGAAAATAGTATCCAGAGCTGTAAAAACAGTGTCAGAAGTCGGTCAGAGATTGGTTACACACCAATCATTTCTGTTGATAAATGCAGTGGGTTCCAGGTTGTGAGAATACGTTATGACGCAAGACCTCTGATTGATCGAATGGATTTGCTGTCGTTGGATTTAAAACATTCTGAGGAGCTATTAATTGATCAAAGAAAGCTAATTCCGTTCTCTGTATTGCTAAGAAATATAAGGAGTGGAAAGTTAAGGTTAAGGTTTGACTCAGGGAATCGTATATGGGCCATAGTGAAAGATTCTCAAACAATGTGGTTGACCACTAAGGACTTTATTAATCAAGTGCGCTGGGCAGGATGTGAGCAGGAAGATCGGTTTGAATTCTTGTTGGGCGCTAATTCCGTGAAAGCAGCAAGGCACGAACAGAACGTAAGAGTTAAAATCTCAAATAAGAACAAAGCACGTTTTGCTTCGCTTTGGGAGCTGGACAGCGGTGTTGGAGCAGAACTGATTGGTAGCAACTTGAATCCTGAGAACGGATTAAATAATAATATTCTGACTTTAGATTTCGCTAATTCACTTATTCAGAAGAAAATATTTATTTCATTGTTGCTTGATGAAAGGCTTTCTATCGACGGAGAGCAAGAGAATTTTACTCTAGATCAATTTCTGGAGGAGGTTGTGCTTAACGAGTTGGTTAGCGGCAACGGGCAGTTTTGTGCCTATACGGTTTATAACAAAGAGGCTCTTTAGATACGGATAACAACAAGTTAAAGCACTTGTCAAAGAAACTCAAACAGCGAATCACTGGGAGCGAAATTGATGGAAGCTAAAAATGGTAATGGATTGTTTGTTATTGACGAGAGGGGCAAATTTTATTTTACAGCGCAAGGTAAGGAGCAGCTTAGTGGGTTGTTCGAATTGGCAGGAATTGATTTTGATAATATCAGAAGCTTTGATGATTACATCAGAGCCCGAGAACACGCTTCCCCATATTTTGGTTTGTGGCTCAAGAAATACTGTGAAAGTTTGCCCGACAGTAATGACTACAGAATGATTAAAGCTTGCCTTCTTGAAAGACCGCTACATTTAGAGTGAACTTCGGTTTAAATAAATATGTGACTAGTGGTATGTAAGAAGATATTACGTATCACTGTACTTAATGAAAATTGAATCTGCCTTAGGTCTTGGTGCTGTATTGCAAAGATGTTGTGATTATTATCTCTGGATATATTCAGTAAGATCGGAGCTTTAGTCGCATGGCCGGTTTTCAGATTAGAACTTAAGATACTGGTAATGCGCACTAGCCTTTGAGGGGCAATAGCACTTACGTTTGGCTGCTGTCCGTGTTGATGGTTTTTTGCATCAAATAGTTTTATCGGTGAAAGTGCATGATGTAAGTACATGGCTGTAGTAATTCTCGAGTAATTTATGATTTCAAGTGTTCAGTTTAAAGTGTTAGAGTGTAAGCTTGTTCGTAAACTCTAATTGCACACTTTATTGAAAGCTTAGATAACTATACTCGTACAAACTAAAGGCTATGCCGCAGGAGGCGACGAAAATCCACGTCTCCCGTAACATTGAATAAAAAAATTGTTTTTTTTGATGGTGTATATATTTTGTCCAAAACAGTACTAATATAAGTACTAAAGAGGACTAATAAGTACTAGAGGGTTGAATAAGTTTGAATTATCCAATAAATTCAAATGGATACAGGCTTTAGTTTTCTGCTTAAGTACACCGTACTACGCTGTTAAGGACATGGTACTACGCCGTTAAGGACATGGTACTACGTCGTTTAGGACATCCTACTACGAAGGTTAAGTACATGATACTACGCGTTAAGTACATGCTACTACGTGCCTGTGGATAACTTTTTATTTACTGAAATAAACTACTGAACGTAGTATCTGAAGCTCTTTGGATTCGTTTTAAACGCAAGTGCATTGATGTGCAAAGCGAAGAAACTTTTGTACTTCGAATTTTAGGCTCACCGCCATTTGTTAGGTGAGATTTTCTGTAAATTATTGATATTTCATTGATCCCAGTAAAACCTAGGGTGTTTGGTGGGGCAAAATTGGGGCAAATGATGCGCACGTAAGCGCACTTTTATGCTAAAAATTCTTTTTAAGGGTGCCAAAAACTCTAGTATGCACGCTGATACCTAGACGTTTACTGCGTTCGAATCCCTGGCTCACCGCCATTTATTTCTTCCAGAAATAAGTGAAAACTTTCCTACGCTAAATCATTGTCTAGTTTCTAGAAATATCTTCTCAACTCTATTCTTGATTTTACTGTTTGATCAAATGGTTCAGACTCTAGTGAAATAAATAGACCGGAGTATCCAAGTACCCAGCCTTGTAACCAAGTACTCTGACAAGGTCTCGTTTGGTAAACTAAGATTGGCCTTGGTTATTTGTCTGCTGTACCTCTCGTGAATAATCGATAGAAATTTCCTCTCAGAAAGGACTAGCGTTCTTGCTGCACAGGCCCTGTGCTTCCAAGTTGTTAGCTCGGCACTTCAGGCCTACGTGAAAAACGAACACGAAAAGCGCCAGGAGACATAGATGTATGTTTTTTAAACAGGCGAATAAAAGAAGACATATCGTTGTAGCCGACTTCTTGGGTGATCTGTTCTAAAGACTTTTTACTGCCTTCTAGCATCCTTTTGGCAGATTCAATCCGAAGCTTCTGTACGTAGGTGATTGGTGTATCACTGGTAGCCGCTTTAAAGCGGCGTTTGAATGTCCTTGGTGTCATGTTGATACGCTCGGCAAGTTCGTCGATTGAAAAGTCTTCAGCAAAGTGATGTTCTAGCCAGTTTTGTAAGCTTATGATTTGCTTGTCTTGGTGGTAATGTTTGCCGGGTATACGTTTAATGCTACTAACCTTATCTTGGCCAATGTCGAAAACATATGACCGGGAGCTAGCTTGCGCGAGTTCATAGCCACAATAGCGCTCAATCAGAAACAGGCTCATATCAAACCAGGCCGTGCCGCCACCAGAGCAAAATATTTGCCCATCTTCTGTAATTAACTGGTCCGGCTGTAAGTCTACCTTTGGAAATTTCTGTGCAAACTGCTCGACGAAGCCCCAATGCGTCGTCGCTTTTTTGTGATCTAACATGCCTGTGTCGGCAAGCAGAAAAGCGCCGGTACAATTACATGCGATATCGCAGCCACCTTCATATAGTTTTCTGATCCATGGGAGTGCTGCTTTATTTAAAGCCAGTGTCTGAGCAATATCGCCAGCGATGGTCGGTATGACAAGCAGGTCACTTGAACTGATTTCTTCAATGGTTTTATGCGCATTGATTTCAATATTATTAGCACACCGAATTTTACCACCGTTTAAGCTAGCAATTTCGACATTGAATTGTCTGGATAGCTTATCTCCATGAATGTAATTCCAAGTAACGCCAACCGAAGCGAGTAAATCTGCCATACCGATAATTGCTGTAGCAAAGGCGTAATCAAACCCGAGAATGGTGACTTGCTTCATTGTTGTGTATCCAAGAATACTGGTGGCATAAACGGCATAGTTTAAGTCATAAAAGCCAGTTATGTAATCCCTCTCGATATGAGACAGTGATAGGTAAATAACCTATTCATCATTAAGAGGCTTGTAAGGCATGGAAACCGATTTATTAAATGAAAGAGACGTTCAGTTTCAGTTGTATGAAGTGCTTGAAACCGCCGCACTTACTGAGCGCGCTCGTTTTAATGAACATAATGTTGAAACCTTTAATGCAGCGATCTCTACAGCAAGACAAATTGCTGAGGATAAGTTTGCTAACCATAATGCCAAACTAGATTGTAATGAGCCCAGTTTTGATGGTGCGAAGGTAAGCATTCTGCCAGAGGTAAAAGAGGCCTTTGATGCGTTGGCTGAAGCAGGCTTTCTTGCAGGGCGAGATGACTACGAGTTAGGTGGGATGCAGTTGCCAGAAGTTATTATGGCTGCGTGTATGGGGTATTTCACAAGTGCTAACGCTTCATCAGCGGGTTATCCATTTTTAACGATAGCCGCAGCCAATTTAATCAAAACTTATGCTTCGGATGCGCTAAAAGGTAATTTCTTAAGCCCTATGTTAGCCGGTAAGTTCACTGGCACCATGGCAATGACAGAGCCTCATGCTGGGTCATCTTTAGCCGATATCACAACCCGAGCAAAAGCATCAGACACCGCAGGTCAATACCTGATCAAAGGAAATAAGATGTACATTTCGGGTGGCGATCATGAAATGGCCGACAATATTGTTCACCTTGTCTTGGCTAAAATTGACGGTGCGCCATCGGGCGTAAAAGGAATCTCGCTGTTCCTGGTTCCTAAATATAGATTGGATGACGATGGTAAACCGGCAGATCGTAATGATGTTGCATTAGCTGGGCTCATTCATAAATTGGGTTACCGCGGTACGACCTCGACCATGCTTTCATTTGGTGATAACAATGAATGTGTAGGGTATCTGATAGGCGAAGAGCACCAGGGCCTTCGCTATATGTTCCAAATGATGAATGAAGCGAGATTAGGCGTTTCGATGGGTGCCGCGATGATTGGCTATCGCGGGTATCTGAGTTCACTGTCTTATGCAAATGAGCGCTTACAAGGCCGCTTGGCGAGCCAAAAGGCGGATGACAAGCCTGTTGAGATTATCCAGCACGCCGACGTGCGTCGAATGCTGTTAGAGCAAAAAGCATACGTTGAAGGTGCAATGTCACTATGCCTGTTTGGTTATTTCTTATTAGATGATGTCAATACACACCCTGATGCAGACGAAAGAGAAAAATCAGAGCTCTTACTGGACTTACTGACACCCGTGATCAAATCATGGAGCTCCGAAGTTGGTGTAAAAGCGAATGATCTAGCGATTCAGGTGCTTGGCGGTGCAGGCTATACCAGAGAGTACCCTGTCGAACAATATTGGCGCGACAATAGGTTAAACCCAATTCATGAAGGAACGAATGGTATCCAGGCCTTGGATTTAGTGGGTCGCAAGCTATGGCAGCGCAACAGTAAAGGACTTCAAGTTCTGGTCTCTAAGGTGAATTTAGACCTTTCTCGTGCTAAAGAATCCAGTGAAAGGCTTCAAGCGTGGGCGCAAACAATTGAAGAACATTTGTCACTAGTGCATAGGGTTACTATGCAATTAGGCGCTGACCTTCAGAAAGAATCTCCTGACTTGACCTTATCTAATGCCAGTTCTTACCTTTCGATGTTTGCTCGCGTGGTGGTGTCGTGGCTGTGGTTACGCCAGGCCTTAGCGGCAGAAAAGGGGATTGCCGAAACTGAGCCCGCAAACCATGAAGAGCTTTCGTTTTACCGTGGCAAACTCCAGGCTGCTCAATATTATATTAAATGGCAATTACCATTAGCTAAGCACGAAGCAGATCTACTTTTGGGGCGAGACGATACCTGTTTTGAAATGCAGCCAAACTGGTTCTAGACCTTGAGACATAAACCAAATTCGAAAGCGGAGGAAAAAGTGAGCTATATTGAAGTCGATGTAAGAGGTTCGATCTTATTGATCAAGGTTAATCGAGCGGAAAAGTATAACGCGCTAACGGTCTAAATGTATCACGATATTGCACGAGCCTATTACCAGCTGGAGCATGATAATAATTTGTGTGTTGCCGTATTTTACGCAGAGGGAGAACATTTTTCAGCTGGCTTGGAGCTCACTGATTGGTTAGAGCCTCTTAAATCAGGAGGCTTGCCGCCTTTGCCTGAGAGAACCATAGACCCCTTTGCATTATCAGGCCCAAGCTTGTCGAAGCCTGTTATTATGGCGGTGCAAGGTTATAGCTATACCTGGGTGGTTGAGATGATGCTCAATACAGATATCAGAGTTGCTTCGGAGAATGCACGCTTTGCTCAGCTGGAGGTTCAGCGTGGTTTGTTTGCCTGTGGTGGGGCAACGATACGGTTACAGAATGAAATGGGTTGGGCCAATGCTCAACGATATTTACTCACGGGTGACGAGTGGTCGGCCGCTGATGCGTATCGCATGGGAATGATTCAGGAAATATGTGAGCCAGGGAAGCAGTTAGAATGTGCCTTAGCGCTAGCACAGAAGATCGCTAAGGCAGCTCCTTTGGCTGTACGTGGAAGCTTGACTTCATCTAAGCTTGCAAGACAAGAAGGCGAGGCATCGGCCATAAAGCAACTTTTTCCTAGCTTAAAGCCCGTCATTGAGTCAGAAGATATGAATGAGGGAGTTCAGTCATTTATCGAGCGTCGTGATGCGGTCTTCGTAGGGCGTTAAGCCCTGAAGGATCAATTTAACAAAGACGAGGCACGCTTAGGCCAAACCTAATGCCCGCAGTACAAATATTCCTGTGCTTACTGTTAATAGTGACAGTACGGTGGATAAAGCGATAATCGTTGCGGCCAATTCGGCGTTGCCTCGCATGGCCTTAGCCATTACGAAACTCGCTGTAGCTGTGGGGCTTGCGAACATAAGAAACAAAGTACCCAATGCTAAATCTTTAAAACCCATCACTAAGGCGGCAAGGGTGAACAGCAATGGCAATCCAACAAGCTTCAGTAAAGTTGCTTTTAATGCAAGATGATTGCTATCTTTTAATTCATTTAACTTGATCGAACCGCCTACGCAAATCAATGCTAGAGGCAAAGTCATGTTTGCAAAGTACTCGCCGCTTTTCATAATGATGGCTGGTGGCTCTAACTGCAGGAGGTTAAGCACAAGTGCTGTAACAATGGCGATGATCAGCGGGTTTTTCGCCATGTCTTTTGCCATCGATAGCCAATCAAAACGTTTATCTGAATGGAACGGTAATGTCAGCGCAAAGACAGACAGGACATTATAAAGCAGTGTTAAAAAAGCCAGTAGAATAGAGCCGACAGCTAAACCTTCATCGCCATACATGTTCATGCAAAGTGCTAGGCCAACGATACCCATATTTCCACGAAAGGCTCCTTGTACAAAAACGCCTCTATTTTCTGGTAGAAGTTTCATCGTGCCGCTTAGCCGCCAGCAGGCTAGGAATCCAGCTACAGTTACAAGCAAAGCAAACATAACTTGCCTAGTATCAAAAACGGCTGATAGGTCAGATTCCAGTACTTTGATAAATAACAGAGCGGGTAATGCGATGGTGAAAACGAGTTTTGAGCCGGAATTGATGAAACTTTCAGTTAACCAGCTTGTTCGTCGAAGGAACCACCCTAGAAATACAATGATAAAAATGGGTAAGGTAATATTTGAGGTGTACAATAGTAAATCAAGAAAAGATGACAATGGAGTCTCTCAAAAAGCGTAATTTGTAGCTAAGTATATGCGATTTATCAGTTGAGTTCCGAAAAGTGCTTTAAGCAAAGCTAGTTTCGATACAAATTTAGCTTTTATGTCTCCTCAGCGTTTTCCCTAGGCTTGTGTGGCTGTCTTTTCGAGCGGTAAAGTTTGGCATGAAGCTCCTGAATTAATCGCAAACCGAATATGTAGTTTATTGATCAATTGCGTCTTCTGATGTTGTCTAGGTATTTGTTACTAATCCTTTCGTCTCCCACCTTTTGGTGATGGTATTTATTCCGCTGGGGTTAATTGGTGTTTTTCCAAGTCATTGGCTGCTCAGGCAAAGCTTTTCTGCAGCTACAATGATAGATGTAATTGCTCTGGCAGGCGTAGCTGTAAGGAATTCTTTGCTTATTGTTGATTTTATAACAGTGCGTGTTGAGCATGGCAGTAGCGTCGAAGACGCTGTAAGCGAAGTTTGTGTGCTAATAAAATTTAGCTTCACCGGGGGGGCGTGTTTTAAAGCGCTTGTGTAGCCATAAATACTGACTAGGATGCCTTCGGATCGACTCTTCTAAGAGCTTATTCCATGCTCTGGCATCGGCTTCATTGTCTTCACCAAAGTTTTCAAGGATGGGAGAAAAGTAGATTTCATAGCGGCCATTAGGGAGGCGGTATTGCGAGACATGGATGACAGCTGCCCCAGATTCGCGAGCGATCCAGCTAGGAGTCGATATACAGGCGGCATCGATACCAAAGAATGGAGCAAAAAGGTCGCACTTTTTGCCGAAATCCTGGTCAGGTGCATACCAGACTTCACCGCCTTCTTTCATAAACTGAATCATTTCTTTCAGTTGTCTTTTATGGAAGCTTTCAATATCAACATTTCTCTGGCGTCCACTTTCAATCATCCAATCAACTACCGGATTGTTGTTGGGTCGATACATATAGCCAGGTTTTTGAAGTTGTGCTGCGATAAACGGCAGGGCAATATCGAAAATACCAAAATGCCCACCTAAAAGAAATACGCCGCCACCTCGTTTCTCTGCTTCTTTTAAGTGTTCTAGGCCATAGACTTCTACCTTGCTCATATAAGGGCTAAGGTCACGCCACCAGGACTGAAGTGTTTCTATGAAGCCTTCAGACGTAGATGTGAATACATCTTTTACCAACTGTTCGCGTTCATTATCACTTAACTCTGGAAAGCAGGCATCAATATTCTGTCGGCATGCCTTAACTCTGCTTTTCATTTTATTGTGAGTGAGGTTGCCCAACTTTTTAGCAATAGAGTGCTTCCACAATAAGGGTAGGTGTGCAATGGAGAACAGTACAAACACAATGAGCCAGGTAAGCAGAAATGAGGGGTGCCAAAGCGGTCGTTGTTTTTTAGGTTTAGCCATGAGGTGTAATGCCGTATCAAAGGAACAAAATTAGCGCCGGATATTACTGGTTTTAAAGTTGTAACACTAGCGCTTATGGCTAACTAAAGAAAATAAGAGGCTATATATGCTGTGTCAACGCGTTTTATTGCGCGTAAGTGGACTCTAAATAGCGAGCAATTTCTTGAGACTCAAACATTTCTGTTCCGGTATTGGGATCAATAAGAAACGGTACTTGCACGTTTCCATGTTTTTTAAAGAAATCATCGCGCTTGGTGTTTTCTAATGGTTGATAAGCGCCAATGCTGAAGCGGAAGTTTGCCGGACCCATATCAGCTAGTTGCTGCTTGCCCAAATTGATCAGTAAGTATGGCAATTCAAGTTCGCATAGTTTTTCTCTTACTACACGAGAAAAAGGGCTGGATTCGAAGCTATATAGCGTCAATGGGAGTTTAGCCGCTTTTGCAGGGCGCGCGTGGACACCTGCATTATTACGTAAAACACTAGCCAGTTTGGATGCCGTATCATTCATTAAACTGCGGCGGAGTTGCTTAGGGACTTCCAAGCCCCTGTACTCTTTAAATAGGTAAGTAACAATTTCATCGCGGCCAGCAATATTGAGGTCAGTGTTGGGGGCGAATAACCTTGGGAGCGTCTGGCTGCCGGATTCTTGTGCAAGTTTTTTTATATCACGCCCACCGATTGGGCAGGGGGCTACCATTGCATCAAGGTTGAGTTCGGTCAGTGCTTCCCTGACAAACCGACATTCCGGGCAACCTTCTCTGTCGAATATAACCAGCTCCTGCTCAGGTTGTATTGCAACCTTGCTCGCTGACGTGCCACGCCAAACACGTAGTGTTGATGCAAGGGTAGACGTGGTGATGTCGAATAAGTTTTTCATAGCGATCCTCCATAATAAGCACGGCTGCATTGTAAGGCTTAATCGTTTGTTTGTCATAGACAAATATCGGCTGTGTCTACCCATAAATTATTATATGAGGCTGTAAGTTCAGGCTGAGTTACGGGTTTAAGGCTATAATAAGATGATTATGGTTTGTTGCTACCTGCATAGAAAGAAATCACGCGTGAGGTTGTATTATGTTCACGAGTATTACAGATCTATTTAAACTAGGTATTGGACCTTCCAGCTCTCATACTAATGGCCCTATGATTGCCGCAAAGGACTTCGTCACTAAGATAAAGGCTATAAATCCCACCTTTCTTAAAGGCAAGCGCCTTAATCTTAGGTGCCGCTTGACAGGTTCCTTAGCGTATACGGGTATTGGTCATGGTACAGATACGGCAATCCTTCTGGGTCTCAATGGCTATTCGCCGGCACAGGCCGCTAAGCTTTCATTCAACGGTAATTTAGAAAAAGCGATTGATAGTTTTCAGCAAAAAAACTTTATCGAAATTGTTCAAGGTGTGTGTGTAAACTTTGGCCCAGCGTCGGGAATAGAGTTTGATATGAAGCTCGTGTACCCGGAACATCCGAATGGTTTCAGCTTTACGCTATCAAGTGCTGGTGAGAAAGAACGGGTCATTTTGTCTGAAACGTACTTTTCCGTTGGTGGCGGTTTTATTTTAACTAAAGATGAACTTGCCGATAAGAGTAAGCGCCAAAAGGAGAAAAAAGGGAGGCGTAAAGTGCCGTTCGGCCACAGCCAGAAACATACCTATTCAAACATGAGTGAGTTGCTGTCTATCGCCGAGAAAGAAGATAAAAGCTTTGCAGTAATTCAGATGGAAAATGAATGCATGAGTAGTGCTGAGAGTGTTACTGAGGCAAATATTTGCACAGTTAAGGAGGCGATGTTTGCAAGCATAGAACGTGGTTTATCTGCTGATGGGCAACTGCCCGGAGGACTGTTATTAGAGCGGCGTGCAAACAAGTTATATTCCGATCTTAGCGCGAATCCCAGTAATGCTAGTGTCAATGATTGGCTTTGTGCATACGCAATGGCGGTCAATGAAGAGAATGCTGCGGGACAAGCAGTCGTAACCGCGCCAACAAACGGTGCGGCGGGTGTAGTCCCAGCATTGCTTTATTATCTAACCAAGCATGAAGAGATTTCAGAATCTAAGTCACGAGAGTTTCTGCTAACTGCGACAGTCATCGGCGCGATAATTAAAGATACTGGCTCTATATCGGGGGCTGAGGTCGGTTGCCAAGGGGAAATCGGTTCTGCCTCAGCGATGGCGGCAGCTGCTTGCTGTGCTGTCATGGGGGGGACTATTTGGCAAATAGAAAATGCAGCAGAGATTGCCCTAGAACACCATTTAGGTATGACTTGCGATCCGGTAAAAGGTCTTGTTCAAGTACCTTGTATAGAGCGGAACGGATTTGGTGCCATCAAAGCCTATGCGGCTGCGTCACTTGCGATGCACGGTAACGGTAGCCATTTAATTACCTTGGATAATTGTATTGCGGCGATGAAGCAAACTGGTGAGGCAATGTCAGAAGAGTTCAAGGAAACCTCTCAGGGAGGGTTAGCAGTCAGGTGGGTAGACTGTTAACATTATCTGAATAAATTAGGTATGGGAGATAAAGGATGACAGAAAGCGCAATCGTTTGGCGCAGTTGCGCAAAGGCACGCTTGAAGAAGGTCCCTTTTTTCATTAGGCCATTTGTAAAATCCCGCGTAGAAAAAGTTGCCAGGGCTCGTAATTTAACAGAGATAAATGAGGGCTTGCTAATTGAAATTAAACGAAAAGAAATGCCCGGTTAGAGTGGGAATATTCGTTTTTTCGGTGTGTTTTATCGTCTTTTCGCGGTAAACTCTGCGAGTGTTATAAAGGAACCTCAAATCTCTAATGAATCACTTGTTACTGATCGCCGTTGCTGGCGCCCTGGGCGCGCTTGCGCGTTATGGGCTCGTTTCCCTTGTAGGCTCTCGAGCATTCCCTTGGGGTACTATGACCGCGAACATTCTAGGCTCATTATTGATGGGCTTTGCCTATGTATATATCGTTGAGAAAAGTATCGTTCCTGCTGACATGAAGCCTTTCGTTATGACCGGGTTTCTTGGCGCGTTTACGACGTTCTCTACTTTTTCGCTTGAGGCCTGGCAATTGCTGGATCGTGGCGAAATATTAATTGCTGCATTTTATATTATAGGTACAACACTGATTTGCATTGTCGCGCTATTTGCCGGGGTGCTGATCTCGCGCGCTAGCCTCTAAGAATATTAAATACCAAAACATTACTAATTTAACGACTAAACATTAACGCAAGAATTTTATTTATGTTAGATCCAAAACTCGTCCGCACCGAAACCAATGAAATCGCTGAAAAGCTGGCAATAAAGAAGTATAAGTTTGATACAGACTTGTTTTCATCCCTAGAAGAGTCGCGTAAGCAAATACAGTCAAAGACTGAAGAGCTTCAAAATGAACGCAACACTCGCTCAAAATCGATTGGTAAAGCCAAAGCGGCCGGAGAAGATATTGCGCCACTAATTGCCGAAATGGATACAATTGGTGCTTCTTTAGAATCTGCAAAGGCGGAATTAAGTGAAGTGCAGGATCAGTTAAACGATTTGCTTGCAGGCATGCCTAATATACCAGACTCTGAAGTGCCTGAAGGTAATTCTGAAGATGATAACGTCGAAGTATTAAAGTGGGGTGAGCCTGGAAAATTTGATTTCGAGGTTAAAGATCACGTAGCTTTAGGTGACATCAATAAACAATTAGACTTTGAAACTGCAAGTAAATTGACCGGTTCACGTTTTGTGGTGATGCGCGGACAGTTAGCCAAGCTTCATCGTGCTTTAGCGCAGTTCATGCTTGATACGCATTCAGCTGAAAATGGTTATGAAGAAGTCTACCTTCCTTACGTTGTTAATAGTGACTCATTGTTCGGAACTGGTCAGTTACCGAAGTTTGAAGAAGATTTATTTAAATTGCATGCAGACAGAGAGTTTTACTTAATCCCGACGGCAGAGGTTCCTGCAACCAATATTGTTCGCGATGAGATTATCGACTCGGCCAAGCTGCCTATCAAACTTGTTTGCCATACACCATGTTTTAGAAGTGAGGCTGGATCCTATGGTCGTGATGTGCGCGGTATGATTCGTCAGCATCAATTCGACAAGGTTGAGATGGTTCAGATCGTTAAGCCGGAAGATTCAGCCCAAGCACTAGAGGCCTTGACGGGACATGCTGAAGGTATTTTACAAAAGCTGGGTTTGCCGTACCGAAAAGTATTGTTGTGTGGTGGTGACCTGGGCTTTTCTGCTGTGAAGACCTACGATCTTGAAGTTTGGCTGCCCGGACAGAAAGCCTATCGTGAGATTTCCTCTTGCAGTAATACAAAGGATTTTCAGGCTCGTCGTATGCAGGCTCGATACCGCTCTCCTGAAATGAAAAAACCACAACTTGTTCATACTTTAAATGGTTCTGGTCTAGCGGTCGGTCGTACGATGATTGCGGTGATGGAGAACTATCAGCAAGAAGATGGTTCGATTAAAGTTCCTGAAGTGCTTGTTCCTTATATGGGCGGACTTGAAGTCATTGCTTAGTTTATCAACGGTCTGTAACTGAGGAGTCACGATGGATTTTTTACCACTTTTTTTTAGTTTAAAAGGTAGTCGTGTCCTTGTGGTCGGAGACTCCGCAGCTGCTGCACGTAAAATAGAAGTATTACTTAAAACCAAGTGCAAAGTACGCTTGGCTACAGACACTCTGACCGATCAAGGCTTAAAAGCATTGGTCGAAACTAATGACATAGAGCGTGTTTCGCTGACTGCAGAGAGCCCTAATAATGATTTGGTCTGGGGGCGTATCAGCTTAGCTGTCGCAGCGTCTGAAGATAAGGTTGTTAATGAAGCTATAGCAAAGACTGCTAAGCAGAGAAATATCCCGATTAACGTCGTTAATCGAGTAGATATTAGTGATTTCGTATTTCCTTCTATTATTGACCGCTCACCTGTTATTGCCGCGGTATCTAGTAGTGGTGAATTGCCTATTTTAACGCGTTTGGTTCGTAGTCGTTTAGAGGCAAACCTTCCACATGCTTTTGGCCGTATGGCGATGATCGCTAAAAAGTACCGGCAGCAGGTACGTGAGGGTGTTGATGGTATTAATGCGAGAAGGCGCTTTTGGGAAAAACACTTGGAAGGTAAGTTCTCTGAGTTGGTTTTTTCAGGAAAGGAAGAAGACGCTGTTGACCTATTAGAGTCTGCCATTGAAGATCTTTCTTCTACTGCGCCAAGTAATGACGGTGAGGTTTACTTGGTCGGCGCAGGGCCCGGAGATCCCGACTTATTAACGTTCAAGGCTTTGCGCTTGATTCGCCAGGCAGATATCGTTTTGTACGATCGTTTGGTATCTGAACCAATATTAGAGCTTGTCAGGCATGATGCGGAGCGTATTAATGTTGGAAAGGAGCGTTCAAATCACCTTGTCCCACAAGAGTCGATTAACGAATTGCTTGTTAAGTACGCAAAGCAGGGTAAGAGAGTACTGCGTTTGAAAGGCGGCGACCCATTTATATTTGGTCGTGGTGGCGAAGAAATAGAAACGCTGGCAGAAGAGGGAGTGAGTTTCCAGGTTGTGCCAGGAATTACTGCTGCATCGGGCTGTTCCGCTTATTCAGGCATACCTTTAACTCATCGCGACTATTCTCAATCGGTACGTTTTGTTACTGGCCACTTAAAGAACGATACTTGTGATCTTCCCTGGCATGAATTAGTTCAGGAGAATCAGACCCTGGTTTTTTATATGGGCTTAACGGGGCTTGCAACCATCTGTTCATCTCTGATTGAGAATGGGATGCGTACTGATAAGCCTATAGCTCTGGTTTCCAAAGGGACAACAAGGCATCAAAAGGTTTATGAAGGAACGCTGTCAACTATTGTGGATATTATCAAGAACCAAAAGGTTGCCGCTCCGACTTTAATTATTATTGGCGATGTTGTTAGCTTGCGCGATAAGCTGAAATGGTTGGAGTGACCATTTGTGCTTATCAATAAAAAAGCCGCTCAGATTGAGCGGCTTTTTTATTACTTTAAATCGTTTGAACTGTTTATCGCTTAGGTAGCACGTCTTTTAGTTTCTCGTGCATTTCCAGTAACGATTTTTCAGTTGTCTCCCAGTCGATACAAGCATCGGTAACTGATACGCCGTACTCAAGCTGAGATAAATCTTCAGGAATCGATTGGTTACCAAACTTAAGATTGCTCTCAACCATAATGCCAACGATAGATTTGTTGCCGTCGATGATCTGATTGCAAACGTCCTGCATAACCAGTGGCTGCAGGTTAGCATCTTTGTTTGAGTTTGCGTGGCTGCAATCAATCATTATGTTCTTACTAAGTTTTGCTTTCTCAAGTTCCTGCTCGCATAGTGCAACGTTAACTGAGTCATAATTAGGTTTACCGCCACCACCACGCAAGACAACGTGAGAATATGGGTTGCCTTTAGTGCGAACTACCGATACTTGTCCTTCGCGATTAATCCCTAAAAAGCTATGAGGGTGTGATGCAGATTTAAGTGCATTCATCGCAACGCCAAGGCCGCCGTCTGTGCCATTCTTAAAGCCGATTGCAACTGACAAACCGCTACTCATTTCGCGGTGTGTTTGGGACTCTGTGGTACGCGCACCAATAGCAGACCAGGAAATTGTATCTTGCAAGTATTGTGGTGAGATTGGATCAAGTGCTTCGGTAGCGGTAGGTAGGCCCATATCGCAAATGTCTATTAGTAGTTGGCGGCCAATATGCAGGCCTTCTTCAACTTCAAATGAATCATTTAGGTGAGGGTCATTGATAAGACCTTTCCATCCAACAGTTGTTCGAGGTTTTTCAAAATAGACACGCATCACGATGTACAGGGAGTCAGATACTTTGTCGGACAAAGCTTTCAGCTTTTTTGCGTATTCCTTAGCAGCATCAACGTCATGAATTGAGCAAGGGCCAATGACGACAAAAATTCGATGATCCTTTCGGTCAAGAATATCGTTAATTGTCTGACGCCCATTTGTCACAGATTCGATTGCTTTTTCTGTAAGTGGAATCTCTTTCTTTAACTGCTCGGGTGTGATTAACACTTCGTGAGAAGCGATATTTACGTTATCTAATTTGTTGCTCATTTTCTCTCAACTTATCCCAAAAACTATTAGGCTGCTTGATTCGTGAATTCTAGTGCAAGAATAAACCTGCTATCCAAGGTTGTTTTTCTAACGATAGACGGAACTGTAAAAATTAAAAGTAATGTTGCTGGATACAGGGATGGATTGCAATGATGTAGAGCAACTAAAAATGTATTTTTTTACAGCGTATTGAATATAGATAACTATAATGAAGCGTATGGAAAAAATTAATGCAGTAATTTCTTCGTGAGCCGCCTTAGTAATGACTTGAGTTTTGTGAGGGCTTTGTGTCAAAAGCTACGTGTGCCTGAGCTTAAGTATCTACAGGATTTTGGCACTAGTACCGACAAAACTCTAGATTTAGAGGGTGTTCGACAGCACTTTGTCTTAGAAGTAGGTCAGTACGAAGTGAGCTTGTTAGATCATCTAAAGAAGCATTATGAAGGCGCACAGAAAAGTGGCGTTAATAATATTGCTTTTATCTTGGACCGTTGCTTCGACGTTTGGCTCCGCAAGAATTGCTTCCCCCATGAAATTGCGAACATTTTATCTGTCTGGCGCTTTTCATTATTTACGATCATTTTTCTAGAGCAAAAAAAAGTTTTTCAGCAAGAAGGGGTTGACCAAAAGAAAATACTTGCTTCTGTCATTGGCTTGCTTGAACTGATAGCTACAGACTGTATTGGCTGGAGCGCCGTCCCCGAGCGTTCCAAGCACTTACTTCTTGAACAATTGAATGACGTCAGCACTCAAGTAATAGCAAATCTCCATTCAAACCTGGAGCTGATTGAGGATGCTGAACTTAAGTGGAAAGACTTCCAAGATAAGCAACGCTCAAAGTTTACAAAGGTTACTCAGCGTCTAATCGAGTCAGAGTCTCAATTATGCTGGAAACGTTTCAGCTTTTGGTGTGCACAAAGCTACATTGATTCGGTTTTTGCACGTAAAAAACTTCCCGAGAGTTTACAGTGCTTTCTGGATTCTTATTGGCTTAACAGTGTGGCTGTACATTTGGTATGCGAAGACGGTCTTCATGTGCGTCTGGATGCCGAAATCGACAAATTGACCCAGTCTTTGATGAAGGCCTTTTGCCAGCAGGGCAAGGCTTTATTTCAGTTAGCTGATAGCTTGGTTGACGATCTCAAGAAGGTTCTTGATAGATCGAATATTGCTTACGACGAAAGCATATTCAATGCCTTAGAAGAAAGTATGGTTTCATTGCTTAAACAAGAGTTCTGCGATTCTTTTGTTCCCTATACTTCAGTACCGACTGATATAACACTTAATGAACAATTTAGTCATTTCGATATCTCAAGAATATTATATAAAGATGAGGTTGGTGATAGCTCCGTACCTCAAAATGATTCGGTAGAAAAACTCAATCTTGAAGAAAGTGACTGGTTTGTAATGGGTACAGACCAAGCTAGTTCACCTTCAATGATATTATTGAACCGCTTTGACTATGCTGGCTTGTTTTTGTTTGGTAATTATTTGGGGATGAAAACGGGCATATATACCCGTCAGGAGTTAGACCACTTGCTCAATCAAGGTGAGATTAAACCTTACAAGCAAGGGGAGTCATTCTCTGTTGTGTTTAATGCTTGTGTTAAGGGGCTGATGCGAGTAGCTGATTCACAGCAGAAAGCCAGAATCGCTGCCGCCGAGAAAGCGAAAGAAGAAGCAGAGAGACTGCTCGAAGAAAAACGACTTGCCGAAGAAGAGGCAGAAAAGAGAGCGCAGGAAATTGCCGAACGTACTAAAGAACTACTTAAAAGGCGCGAAGATAAGAAAAAAGCCCAACTTGAAGTATCAGCACTAGCGAAAGTACAGAAATTGACTATAGGTGCTTGGGTCTCACTTACGATTGGTGACCAAGCGGAGCGCTATAAGCTAGTAGTGAAGATTGCTGCGAGTAGTAAATTCATTTTTGTTGATAAGCTCGGGATTAAGAAAAAGGAATATAAAGAAGTTGACCTTGTGGACCTTGTTGTGACAAACAAAATGGAATTTTTGAGCGACGGAGCAGAATTTGAAGACAGCTTGCAAAGGGTTGTAAGCCGATTGCGTATGGCAAAATAAAAATGGTTACTAGCATGAATGATGAAGACTTAAAAAAGTACTTTGATATTGATGAGAAGCGAGTAGAAGCGCGTTTGAACGTTGATGCAGATATTTATATTGAAACAGTGTCACGTGAACCTGGGGATGATAGACCTGCTCACGTTGTACAATGTGAATGTGTTGATTTGTCCGCGAATGGCCTTCAAGCCTATGTCGATGAACCTCTAACGCAAGGCGCTATTCACAGTCTTATAATTGATCTGCCAGAACAAAATAAAAACTTCAGGTTAACCGCAGAAGTGAGATGGGTAAAACCATATAAGTCTGATTATCTAACCGGCTTACTACTTTACGATTCCGATGGGACTGAAATAGTAGATTGGAAGTTTCTGATGTCAAAATACCTTAACTAATACGTAAGGCTTTTGAACTACTCCGCGTCTTCCATTTCTTCAAGCTCTGTGCCAAACAGTGAGTCTTTGTCAAATTCGTTCAAGTGGTCTTCGATTGATAGGCCATTGCCTACACCGTTATTAAGGCTTGGTACAGGTTCTTCGTTAATGAATGCCGCAGCATCAGCAGCCGTTAGTTCTTTACCTTCTTCCATTAGCGCGTGGCCGTAGTTTGGATAGGTGACCAAGGTTGAGTTAGGCAGCGCCTTATGCCAGCGTTGCGCATGGCTAGGGTCTCCCCACTTATCGGACTGACCCCACATGATAAGCGAAGGAACTTCAATTTCGCTGAGATCGAGCAGCATGCCATGCTCCATTAAAGCACGGACAAGTTTCAGCTGTTTGATGTTGGTCGCGTGGGTACCTTCAGTTTGGGCAAGGTGCAGATACCTCTCGGTTACGGCGCGCGATGGTTTTTCCAGACCATAAAAGTCTTGAACAATTTCAGTGATAACGCCTGAGGGTTGTATGTATTTGCTGAATATATCCATGCCAGACGTTGTGGCATAGTTAAGTATCCATGGTAACTCTTGTTGGAATCCTTTAGGGCTAATTAGTACAAGCTTATCCAATTTTTCGGGGTGCTGCAGACCCGCGTACTGTGCGGCCAAATAACCGGAGTAGGAACTGCCAATAAGCGAAAATTTATTTATGCCAAGATCTTCAATAAAGTATTCAAGTGTGTGGACAATGTAATCGCTCGATAAATTTTCGGCGCAAGTGTCTGTACTATCAGAAACACAGTGTGGTGCGCCAGTAAGCCCTGATCCTGGCAGGTCTATTGCGATCAATCTAAAGTCATTACTCAGAATGTCGATCCAATCCTCCCAAGCATGAAGTGAGGAAAGTTCGCTGTGAAGTAGAAGTATTACAGGGCCTTCGCCTACGTCGCGATAATGGATTTTTGTATTAAAGTCGTTTTCGATCCACTGGGAGTCACTATAACTATACTTGCTCGTAATGTACCAGTCAGGTAGCTCGGAAAAGCCAAGAAAATTAGACAAGGAGGTCGAAGATTGAGACGCCTGCTTGATGTTTGCGCAGCCGCCTAGACTTAGGGCGAAGGTAAATGTCAATAGGACAAAAGCAAGCCTAATGCGGTAAAAAAGACGTTCCACTATACGTATCCATCACAAAAATTAAACGTCGCACAAAGATGTACAAGGCATGTACAAAAGCACTTCTCAAGGACTGCATAGACTACCAGTATGTGCTTACCGTTTTCAGTGACGTAGTCCTTAAAATAGCAGTTATCTAAGCGGTTTAGCTTTCTTCTAGTGAACGCATGCCGCTAGTATTAAAGCCACCATCAACAAATAATACTTCTCCGCTAATTCCGCTAGCTAGATCTGAGCATAAAAAAGCAGCAGCATTGCCAACTTCGTCAATAGTCACGTTACGTCTAAGTGGTGTTTGCTGTTCATTTTCAGATAGCATTTTTCGGAAGTTCTTAATGCCGGATGCAGCCAATGTACGAATGGGGCCAGCTGATATGGCGTTAACACGCGTTCCTTCAGGCCCAAGGCTACCGGCCATATAACGAACGTTTGCTTCAAGACTGGCCTTTGCCAAGCCCATTACGTTGTAGTTTGGCAAGGTTCTTTCTGAGCCTAAGTAGGTTAGGGTTAGTAATGACCCATTTCGCCCTTTCATTAACTCACGGCTTGCTTTCGCCAAAGCAACAAAGCTATAAGAGCTAATATCATGAGCGATTTGAAAACCTTCACGGGTGGTTACATCAACATAATCACCGTTTAGTTCGTGGGCGGGAGCGTAGCCTACGGAATGCACGATTATATCAATGCCATCCCACACCTTAGCAATCTCTTCGAAGACCTGAGAAATTTGCTCGTCGTCGGCAACATCGCAGGGTAGAATTAGCTTTGATCCCCATGCTTCACCAAACCCTTCAACTCGCTTTTTCAACTTCTCGTTTTGATAGGTTAACGCTATTTCTGCGCCTTCTCGGTGAAAGGCATTAGCGATACCGGTTGCAATCGATAGCTTGCTTGCAATGCCAACTATAAGAACTTTTTTACCTGCTAAGAAACCCATAATCTATTACCTGGAACCAATTGAAAGTGCTGTCTAAGCGAGAAGGTAGCTCGCAATTAATCTATGCTGATGTTAAGAATATACCACTTGCTGAGATATTTTTATGAATAAAAATAGGCCGCATCTAATAAGTTTTTTGTATAGTCATGTTGAGGTGCGTCAAAAAGAGTTTCACAGTCGTTTTCTTCGATAACGTCTCCATGGCGCATAACTAATACTCTGTGACTTAATGCTCGTACGACTGCGAGGTCGTGACTAATGAATAAGTAGGCGATTTGGTACTTTTCCTGAAGGTGTCTCAGCAAATCTATCACTTGGTTTTGGACAGTACGATCTAAAGCAGATGTTGGCTCGTCGAGTATTATTAGCTTGGGCTTAAGGACGAGCGCTCGTGCAATTGCAATTCGTTGCCTTTGTCCACCGGAAAACTCGTGTGGATAACGATGGCGCATGCCCGGGTCGAGTTCGACCTCTTCGAGCACTTTAATGATTATTTGTTCTCGTTCGTCAGGAGTTCCAATGTTATGTATTTCTAAGCCCTCGTTAATGATTTGCATAATTGACATGCGAGGACTGAGGCTGCCATAGGGGTCCTGAAAGACAATTTGCATTTCTTTTCGGAAGGGGCGGAATGCTTGTTGGTCAAGATTGTGAGTGGGCTTACCTTCAAAGAATATCTCACCTTCACATTGCTGAAGTCTAAGTAAAGCGAGGCCGAGGGTGGTTTTTCCGCTGCCGCTTTCGCCGACGATACCAAGAGTTTCGCCTGCTTTTAGTTTTATTGAGATGTCTTTAGTTGCCTTTAAGAACTCAAGAGGCTTGCCCCAGAAACTTTTCTTAGTAGGAAACCATACGTTGATGTCCTTACTTTCTAAAATTGTTTTAGCGTCGTTCGGGATTTTCTTAGGTGAGCCGCTAGGGTCAGAGTTAATAAGTAGCTTCGTATACTCTTGCTTTGGAGTAGCGAAGATATCTTCGCAATATCCAGATTCGATGAGTTTTCCATGGTGCATCACTACCACTTCGTCTGCATAATGGCGTACGATGCTCAGGTCGTGGGAAATAAGAATGACGGACATTCCAAACTTTTTTTGTAACCCCCGGATTAACTCAAGTACCTGCTTTTGTACGGTTACATCCAACGCTGTTGTTGGCTCATCTGCGATGAGTATGTCTGGTTCGTTGGCTAGCGCCATAGCGATCATTACGCGCTGCTTTTGTCCGCCTGATAGTTGGTGAGGATAGGATCCCAGGCGAGACTCAGGCTCAGGAATACCAACTAGATCTAGTAATTCGATAACACGCTTACGAGCGGCTCGAGTTGAATGAGCGCTGTGTAACTGTATTGATTCGGCAATTTGTTTCTCAATCGTATGTAGCGGATTAAGTGACGTCATTGGCTCCTGAAAGATCATGCCAATTTTACCGCCACGCACACTTCTTAATTCAGTCTCGCTTGCTTTTAAAAGGTCTTTGTTTTGAAAAAGGATTTCGCCACTCGGGTAAGACGTTTTATTTCTTGGATGTAAGCCGAGAATCGCCTGGGCA
>NZ_LWGA01000134.1:0-856 GCF_001635235.1 Oleiphilus sp. HI0117
CAGGCACCACGACGTAATAAGTAAGGTTGGATAGGTTAACGCGTCGCGTTAGCAACCCACGAATACCAGCATGATCACCGTCGAAATTACTTGCTTCATCTGATGCGTTGACGCTTCCCTAACGGGAAGAATGTTAATTAAAAAGAAAGGCTCTGGCCGAGGTTCCGGCAGGATTTTGTGCCGGCCTCTTGACGTGGGGAGTCATACCAACGCTTTTGTTGTGGGGCGCTGAAAGCGTCCAAGCCCCGCAGGGGCTGAACCACCAACTTTTTGTTAGGCAGATCATCGCACAAATTCGTAATTATGCCATTCAGGACGCTCTTCTTTTTCTAGAAACTCAACAATTGAACTCTTCGCAATATCTGTAGCAATACAGTACTTTTCGTGCAGTGGCTCACTCTCTCCGAAAGAGATTTCCTTTCGATCAGCTACTGAAATATTTTCATTTCGAGAATCACTTAAAGCACGAAATTCACTAGCATTTTCATCATAAAATATGAGGCCAGATATTTCGTCACTCCATTCTAGAGCGAAGTAAACACGAATATAGTTTCTGGCACCAAAAATGAATCTTTGCCACCAAGGCCTTAAACCATCGTCAGCTGCCAGCAATATCTTTCCTGATTTCGAATTTAGCGCATTCCGCAGTGCTTCTCTTGTCTCGGAGAAGTTCTCAAATTCTAATTCCTTACCGTCTAAGGTAAGAAAATATTTAGTGTGAGATTCCAAATTCATTTTATTGCCTAACGCCCGCCTCAACGAGCAAATTTTGCTGGCGGCAGTTTTGCCGCGCAGCGCAAAAGTGGTGACAGAAAAATTTGTCCGTTGGAGGCGCTTGTTAAAATCATTTATTTAT
>NZ_LWGA01000135.1:0-1109 GCF_001635235.1 Oleiphilus sp. HI0117
AAATATTTTTCATCTCTTTTTACTGCGTTCGCTAACCGTGGGCCTACATTAAAACCATTTCCGGCAAGTTGTATCGCAGGGCTGAGTAGAGATAGCCACTTCTTCTTACCATATTTCTTGTGGACCTCAGCTAAAAGTTTAACCGTCCCGGGTGTGCCTACTGATCGACCACCTACTACCGCGTCGAAAAAAGCCATTGGCTGAGCGTCTTCTTTTAAGAAAAGTTCTGAGTGAGCGTCTAAGGGAGCAGTCTCACGCCCGTCAAAGGTAGTGAGCTTGTTATTTTGTGAGTCATAGTAGACCAGGAATGCGCCACCGCCTAAACCGGAGGATTGCGGTTCAACCAGACCAAGTACCGTTTGTACGGTGACCATAGCATCGATGGCATTACCGCCTTGCTCTAATACCTTATAGGCTGCTTTACTTGCTTCCGGGTGTGCACTGACAACCATAAACTCTTTTGCATAGCGCGATTTTATAAGGTCAGAAGCGGGGCGTATTGTTTGGGTTTTGAGTTGTTTATTATCTGCTTGGCCTTGCTCTGGAGCGAATAGGTCACTTACTTGCTGACAGTGAAGCAAAGGAGAATAGAAAGATAGTATNGTTATGAAGGTGAGTAGCGACTTCATTTAGCGATATCCTCTTACTTAGGTTCTTATTCTGGAGCGGCTTAACAGTGCGTTACTTGTGCTTGAGCAGGGTAGACAACTTTTCGGCTTTTTCATAGAGCCAGCCTTGTATTGAATCGCAGCCACACTCTAGCAAGAAGTCGTTTTGTTCCTGGCTCTCGACACCTTCGGCAACTACTTTCATATCCAAACCGTGCGCCATTAGGATAATAGCAGAGACGAGTTTGCAGTCAGATTCGTAAAAAGGAAGTTCGTTAATAAACTCTCTATCGATTTTTAAGGTGTTAAAGCTGAATTTTCGGAGGCTGCTTAAAGATGAATATCCTTGGCCGAAATCATCCATTGCGAGTTTCATACCTAGCTCAGTTATTTTATTAAGTATGAAGTCCGTATTGCTCTGGCTGGACATCAGAACGCCTTCTGTAATCTCAATTTCTACCGAACTATAGTCAATGCCCGAGGAGGATACCGTGTCGCTCA
>NZ_LWGA01000136.1:0-1166 GCF_001635235.1 Oleiphilus sp. HI0117
GTAGAAGCGTTAGTGAAAGCGTTCAAAGTCTTAGCGTGCTTAATGATACCGCCGATGTAGTATAGGCACTCATCAGATAGACCAGCATAGCCGTCACCAGCCATAACGTTAACGCCATCTTTGCAAGAGACATGTGAACGTGCATGCCAGAACCGTTATCGCCAACTACTGGCTTAGGCATAAATGTCGCAGTCTTGCCGTAAGCGTGAGCAACGTTGTGTACACAATACTTAAGGATCTGAACTTCATCAGCCTTGTTTACTAGTGTATTAGCGCCAACACCGATTTCACACTGACCAGCAGTACCAACTTCGTGGTGGTGTACTTCGATTACTAGACCCATTGCTTCCATCGCTGCACACATTGCTGCACGAAGGTCGTGTAGAGAGTCAACTGGTGGTACTGGGAAGTAACCGCCTTTAACGCCTGGACGGTGACCAATGTTACCGCCTTCGAATTCTGCGTGGCTACCCCAAGCAGCTTCTTCAGAGTTGATTTCGTACATAGCGCCGTTCATGTCGGCTTTCCACTTAACGTCATCAAATACGAAGAATTCTGGCTCTGGACCAAACAATGCAGAGTCAGCGATACCTGTAGACTTCAAGTATTCTTCAGCACGGATCGCAACAGAGCGTGGGTCGCGCTCGTAGCCTTGCATAGTTGAAGGCTCAACGATGTTACAACGAAGGATCAAAGTGCTTTCTTCTGTGAACGGGTCAAGTACTGCTGTAGCGTCTTCAGGCATAAGGATCATGTCTGATTCGTTGATGCCTTTCCAGCCAGCAATTGATGAACCGTCAAACATTTTGCCTTCTTCGAAGAAGTCTTCGTCAACTTCAGAAGATGGAATGCTTACGTGTTGTTCTTTACCGCGAGTATCTGTGAANCGAAGGTCGACCCATGTGACTTCGTTTTCTTTGATTAGGCCGAGAGTTTTCTCTGACATTCTAATTTCTCCATTTTTGGACGTATTCGAAACAAAGGTTTGTTTCATGTTATTTCAAGTGCCGAGCACTGCACTAAATTGTCACACTCAAGTTGCGACATGCGCAGTGCCTAGCGATTTTCGCAGCAGGTGTCCGGCCTAACCAGTCTAAACAAACTTTTCAAATACTATTTATATTTCAAGTACCGTCCAAGTTGTCAGACGCCTTTGCTGGGCAGCC
>NZ_LWGA01000137.1:0-1162 GCF_001635235.1 Oleiphilus sp. HI0117
ACATCATCTGAATGAGTTAACACGAAAGAGTGATTTGGCATTCCGCTTTGCTGGTGATGAGTTTGTCGTGTTGCTGCCTCATCAGCGCCAAGAAGGCGCTGATATTATTGCAGGGCGTATTCGCGAGCATCTCTTGAATACGCCTCTCAGAGTCGAGGATAAGGTAATTCCTGTTGTGATTAGTTATGGCGTGATTTCGACAGAATCAATGGATCGAGTCGACTCTAAAATGATGCTTAAAATAGCCGATGAGCGGCTTTATGAAATGAAGCGTCAGAAACCTTCCAAACGAGTAAGTGTTCCTGAAACCCAGGATAATGTCGTGGTTGCCAAGGCTGGCCTGGTGAGTACCGACTAATACTCGCCAAGCTGTCGGTTTTATAGGCTTTTCAATTGCGAACTTTCTGTTCGGTACTGCCCTGGTGTCATACCGGTCCAACTTTTAAAGCTGCGATGAAATGAGCGCCCGTCAGAAAAGCCCAGGTTATAAGCAATATCTTGAATTCCTATTTCGGAGCTTTTCAGAAGTTCGGTCGCTAAGTCTAGTCTGACTTCATTTAACAGCGTTTGATAAGAACTGTCTTCAGCGACGAGTTTTCTCTGCAGTGTTCGTTCGGTCATGTTTAGTTCATTCGCAATGAGTTCTTTTCTTGCGCTGCCTAGATTCAATTGGTGTCGAATGAGTGCTTTGACTTTATCAGCAAAGTTCTCACTAGCCAGGCTAAGGTGAGTCATTTGCTCACTAGCATGAGATTCAAGAGTTTTGAGTAGCAGGTTATCGGGTTGGCGAAGTGAAATAGACAGTAGGTCTTTATTTAGCACAATACCGTTGTGCTGAGCCTCAAACTCAACGGGTGCATTGAAGAAGCGGGTATATTCTTCTTGGAGCTTTGCAGAAGGAGCGGGGCGCCCGATTAGTATCTTTTCAGCAGAGGCATTTTGGTTTGCTAACCAGCGTGCAAAGTTTGTCCACGAAGCCAACACGTTATCGATCATATGAGGCCTGACAATCGGGTCGTCGTAAATACAGTGCCAGCACTGCAAGATGCTGTTCCCTAAATCTTTAAAGCTGGTTGTTCCCATATCCCCGACAAGTCTTTCATAGGGCTGTATTTTATCCATGGCTTCACCGATGGTGGCGCAACTCATAGTGATATAGCCA
>NZ_LWGA01000138.1:0-749 GCF_001635235.1 Oleiphilus sp. HI0117
CGAAAAATAATTGCCACGGCAGCTCGTGTCATCCACCTTCTACCGGGAATTCTTTTACCTTTGTTGTGCATACCTTGCTTGTCATAGCTCTATTTAATTTGAGAAAAATTACCTTAACATACTAAAGATAATTCATCTTCATAAAGCTCAGTGCCTGAGCTTATTCACATTAAGCAAGTTGTCGCTTATTGAAAGTAACCGTGACTCACAAGCTATCATGAGAAAAGCTTGAAGTAGATAAGTTTGCGTGTTTGAATAGCATTAAATGAGTAATGGCCGATTCTAGGCTCTGGCTCTTTATCTTCCTGTAACCTTGAGCGATAAGAACTGAAATATGCTTGATGATATAAAAGAATTCTTTGACCGCTTTGTGCGAGATTTTTCTTCATTTGATGGGGCCCTGATTGCAAGTCGATACCAAGCGCCTTATTTGGCTGTCACTTCAGATGCCGCAGTATGGGAGTGTGCAGCGCCGTCTGACCTGGTCGAATATTTCCAAAGCTTGCTTGATAAACACTCTGCAGAGGGTGTAACACATACCAAGTACGAAAACCTCGAAGTCACCGAGATTGGCCGTAGCTGCTTCCTTGCCTCAGTCACATGGACGATGATGAACGATTCGGGCGACACGGTCTCTAACTGGCGTGAGTCTTATAACTTGATCAAAACAGCTGATGGCTTGAAGATTTTTACGTCTATCGACCACTAAGTGTCCTTGCTGAATATTCATTAAAAAGCCGATGCCTTCA
>NZ_LWGA01000139.1:0-1183 GCF_001635235.1 Oleiphilus sp. HI0117
CAAAAACCGGTATTTTTGGTTCATTATCAATCGTAGTTGCTTTGTCTTCAGACTTACTATTACTGCCTGCCTTGATAAGCTGGCTAAAACCAGATTTAGGGCGGAAAAAACATATGGCAGCGCTTGTTCGTCAAGAGGAGGTCGGCGCATGAAAACGATAAGCTTTAAGGTCTCGGCCTTGGTGATGCTAATTGCATTTAGCACACTGTCTCAAGCTGCTAATGATGCGAAAAGTATTATGGAAAAAGTGGATGTAGTTCAGCGAGAAACGGCTGATATGAACTTAAGTCTATCGACACTTTCTTCTTGTCCTTTTCAAATCAAGAGCAAGAAAGTGTCGTGCACCGAGTCAAAACGAATCAAACGATTTGAATCCTACAGCATTCAGGCTGGCGTTAATAAAAAAGACAGCAAAGCTATCTCTATCATTCTAGAACCCGCCCGCGAAAAAGGTGTGGGCATGCTGACATATAGCTACGAAGATGATTCAAGAGATACCGAGTCTTGGTTATACCTGTCTGCCTTGGGGAAGGTGAAACGAATGGTGAGTGGCTCATCTGATGATCAAGAACCAGTCGCTTTCTTTGGTTCTGAGTTTACAACAGAAGATATGGAAAGTGGCAAAACTGATGAATATGACTACAAGATTTTGCAAGAAGGAAAGTACGGTCAAACTCAAGTTTGGGTTATAGAAGCGAAACCAAAGCCTGTGCGTCTAAGAAAGACTAACTATAGCAAGCTACTTCTATGGATTGATAAAGAAAAATTTGTAGCGCTTAAAGTGCAAGGTTACGACAAGCATGGCAAGCTTTACAAACGCACTCTGATGAAAAAATACGAGAAGCTGTCCGGGAAGTGGCTAGCGCGTGAAATTACGGTCTTTAATCTGCAATCTAAGCGCTTATCAACCATCGTAAATGAACAAGTTGTTCTTGGCGTTGCGCTAGATGAAGCGTTTTTGACCCAGCGTAGCCTCAACGATTTTGCCTTCCGTGAACAGCATTTGTCGAAACTGAGAAAGCACTTTAAGTGATAGTTACACTAATGCTTAGATTCCTACTAGTCACTTATTTGCTCTCATATTGTGGCCTTGCTATATGTGAAGACTTACTAGAGCAGGATGAGGTCTACGATGATACTAGCTTACTTGCTGAAGAATCACTGTTACTTAGCGATGAATTCG
>NZ_LWGA01000140.1:0-951 GCF_001635235.1 Oleiphilus sp. HI0117
AATATCCCGGGCGCGACAGCAAGCTCCTACAATAAAACGAGCGCTCAACTTAGCGATTCTGGTTTATATAGTGTCACCATTTCCAACAGTGAGGAAACTATCCACTCGCTAGAAGCCCTTGTCTCAGTGGAAGAAAACGTGTTACCCGTCAGCATATCCCAGCAACCTAGCGCTAGCATCGTCACTGAAGGGGAAACAATCTCTCTCAGCGTCTTAGCGACTGGCGGAGATCCAATCAGCTATCAATGGCAAAAGAACGGCTCCTTAATTCCTGGCGCAACACATAGCACTTTAACGATTAGCCCAAGTTCAATAAGTGACACGGGAAGTTACCGAGTATCGATTAGCAACAATGTTTCCCAGGTTTATTCAAACTTTGTCAGCGTTACCGTCAATGAACAACTTGCAGCACCCAGCATTAACTCGCACCCCGTTTCATTAACAGTATCCGAAGGAAGCTCCGCTTCATTTAGCGTCAACGCTGGCGGTGGAGGCTTTCTGACTTACCAATGGCGACACAATGGCACGGATATTAGCGGCGCATATAGCAATACCTTAAGCCTAAACTCAGTCGAGTTAAGTGATGCAGGGAGCTATGATGTGACAGTTAGTAACACGCAAGGCTCCGCTACATCTTTCAGTGCAAACCTAAGCGTATTATCTATAAGTGTACCGGTAAGCATAACCCAGCAGCCCTATTCACAAGAGATCAACGCGGGTGAAAGTGTAGACTTAACAGTTCGCACTAGCGGAGACGGCCCATTCTCATATCAGTGGCTATTCAATGGCGAAGAGTTAGTTGGCGCTAATTCGCAGGACTTGAGCATCAGCAATGCGGGTATCGAAGATACCGGCTTATATTCTGTAGTCGTCAGTAATGCCAGCAGTGAAGCTTACTCACAAGAAGCCTTGGTCTCGGTTAACTCTCTACCTTCTTCACTCGAGCTAAGC
>NZ_LWGA01000141.1:0-873 GCF_001635235.1 Oleiphilus sp. HI0117
AATGCCGCCCAAGCATGGGGGGCAGATTATCGTTGTCATCACTATGCCGGGCATGACTTGGCTTTGGATGCACCACAGTGGTTAGCCGAGCAGATCGTTGAGTGGCGACAGAGTCTATAAAGAGCGGGGTGAGAAGTAAGCAAACCTGAATGATCAGGCTTGCTTACTTGAATCTAGGCACAGGTTCTATTTTATGAAGAGGACGTTGGAGTCCATATAAGGTGCCTCATCAGCATAATCGTTTAAACTAATGAAGCTAATTTTTTCGCTATCCTGTTCAGTAAAGAAGAACTTGTTACTGCCCAAAGCACGGTCGTAGACAATGGATATTGTGCCGTCACCTTGAAAACTCCAGGAAAATGAAAAAGACGAGCCATCATTTTCATCTCCGTTGGTAGCGCCCGTATTGTTAGCAAAGAACTCAATAGAGCAGAAAGGGCAGTCTTCATAGTAGAATTCTTTAGTGAGATCACTTAACGAAGGTTGAATTGCTTCTACTGCACAATGCCTGATATGACTGACATCGTCTTCAGGAAGTTGGAAGCAGTATTGGCCCTGTTCGATCGCAGACTCTCTAAAGGTAAGTGTTTCATCGGCAAGGTAAACAATTACCTCGTTATTTACCACTGCCCATGTACCGCTCGTTACGCTCGCTAAACGTGAATCGTTATCATCGTTTCCGGTGAATTCAAAGGTCATGTCAGAGAAAAAACTGAAGATAACATAGGTATCATCGCCAAGGTCGTCGATAAAAGCCTTGCCACAGAGGTCTGACTCGGAAATTGTGTCGGAGCTATTATCTGGCTCGGGGCAATCAGGCAGTGTTATATTTTTACTGTCAGAGCCACAAGCAGACAAAAATAAAATTAAAGT
>NZ_LWGA01000142.1:0-1524 GCF_001635235.1 Oleiphilus sp. HI0117
CAATGCCGGTTTCATGGCCACAAACTTCAAACAAATATTCGGCAAGTTTAAGGGGCACTTAATCACCGCTGAAGGCAAACGCTACGAGATTGAATCTCAATATGGTTTTGTCGAAGATCAGTACTCTAAGTGGTAAACGTCCATACTAGACAATTTAATTACGACACATCAACAGCAAAAATAGACTTTTGATTTGACGCCTCTAGACATTAAGGGTACAACTGTAAGCTATATTACAGGAGTCTATTATGACTAAGCGCCAAGCAAACAAAACCAAGCACGACACAGCAAATGATAAAAGTGAGCTCCCCTCACTCTCAAAACAGCTATTAGAGCTACATTTAAAGCACGAACTTGAGTGCTTTAACTCCGATCGTTTTATTGAGCTATGCGATTCAGAGACTGAGTTTTTACTGAAAGCTGTAGGAGAAATCCATCTAAATAAGTTTGTCAGCGCTAAACAAATCAAACAAGTTATATACGAAAACGTCGTTAGCTCAAGTATTCCAGGTGCCATCGCCGAAGTTGCGGGTGAGGCAGCCGACACTCTATTTACATCAAAAAAACATCAAGAAACCTTACTGAACCAAATCATCAGCAAAAAAGACTTTGAAGAATTCATAGACAAAGCTTTAGAGCTAAAGGAGCAGCGAAACAAAGGCATAGACAAAGTAATTGAGCTACCGATATATGCCGAATTAATATCAGGCATTCTTTACCAAGCTATCCTTCGCTATATTTATGAAAGCAACCTAATCAGCAAGAACATTCCGGGCGTGTCCTCAATGCTCAAGATGGGAAGAAATGTAGTCAGCAAAGCTGCGCCAAAAATTGGCTCCGGAGTAGAGGAGAGCGTAAAAAGTTTTATTATCGACAGCCTCGACTTTATCCTGGACGAAAGCAAGAAGTTTCTAGAAGGCTCAGTAAGCGATGAGCAATTGCGCGACTCTGCAATGGAGCTATGGGAAGCGATTGAAAATAAACCCATGTCTGAATTTCAACAAGGTATGGACAGTTTAGATCTATCTGAATTTATCGCCTTAGGCTATGACTTCTGGCTTAAGTTTAGAAAAACAGATTATTTCATCAGCAGTTATGAAACCATCGTAGACTACTTCTTTAAGCGCTACGGCAGAAAAAACCTCGACGTCTTGCTCGAGGAATTTGATGTCTCAAAAGATAGAATTATTGCGCCCATAAAAATATTCGCACCCAAGGCTTTAGAAGCATTTAAAGAAAACGGCATTCTAGAGGAGCTTCTGAGACGCCATTTAGAAGATTTCTATAACTCTCAAACCGTCATAGATTTACTAGATTAGCCTATAAAATATTAAGGCGGGAAATTCCCGCCTTAATAGGTAGAAATAAGAAGCTCTACCCTACAACTTTTTTCTGTTGCTTAGATGCCTGACTAACTTATAGAAGAGAGGCGTTAAGAGTAAGCCAAAAACGGTAACCCCAATCATACCTGCAAATACAGCAACACCCATGGCCTCACGCATTTCTGCACCCGCTCCTGAACCC
>NZ_LWGA01000143.1:0-800 GCF_001635235.1 Oleiphilus sp. HI0117
GATGTTGTCTTTCAACCCGACCCACTGCCGCCAGAAATGGCTGAGCGTCCTTTGTCGGCGATAGAGAAGCAGCAATTACTGACCTACCCAACAACAGAGGCGCCCGTATTTGTGGGTCATTACTGGATGTCTGGTGAGCCAGAGCCTATTCAATGCAATATTGCTTGCCTGGATTATAGCGCGGTGAAATATGGCCAGCTGGTGGCTTACCGAATGGATGGCGAGAGAGTCTTGAGTAAAGACAAGTTTGTGTCGGTGGACGTTACCCGGACATGAGTCGCATACCACCCATTCCACTAGACTTGGATCTTTCGGACTTTAGTCAATGGCTCCATTTTCAGGGCGTGGCCCATCGAGTCATTGAAAATCAGGGTGAACAAGCTTTGATTCTAGATGATGAAGGCTATGAGGAGCAGGTCTTGAGTGCGCTTGAACGCTACATGACAGAACCTCAGTATCGTAGTGGCCTAGCTGAGCAGCTTGACAAAATGCAGGACCAGCATCGGCGTCGTGAAGTGTTTCGTAAGCCGAGGGACCTGGTGGCATACACGAGGGCTAAACCAAGCCAAGCTCCTGTGATTTTTACACTTATCTTTGTTAGTGTGGCTTTTGCTTTTCTAACCGACTTTGGTAAAGGCGGTGCGCTGCTTAGATCTTTTTTGATCGTTGATCCCTTTAATTCCGGTTTGGATATGAACTCAGTCAGTGGGCGCTGTAATGCAATGCTTGATGTGCTTATCAGCGGCCAGGTCTGGCGCTTGGTTACGCCGGATTTTATCCATTTCAACGTCATGCACATC
>NZ_LWGA01000144.1:0-1657 GCF_001635235.1 Oleiphilus sp. HI0117
GAGCTAACTGAGTTTTCCATTACTCCCGTCGTTGTTGAGGAGGGCGAATCAGTGAGTCTAGATTTGTCCAAGTTCAGCGCTGTTGCGTTGGAAACGCTTGAAGCTCGTTGGTATATAAATGGTGAGCTGGATCGTTTAGTTAAAGATTTTACCTACCCTGGTGAAAAGCTAAGGTATGGTGATTTAATTCGTTTAGAGCTTGCTCCCCTGGTTGCTGAAGACAATGAGGTTCAAGACTCGTTTTCATACGAGGGTGCGAAAGCTTTTGTAGGGCTAAATATCGATAAGTTGAACGGTTCTACTGATGCTTCAAACGCTTTTGTTGACAGTGATGGCGATGGAGTTCCAAACTTTCGCGACTATTTCAGATTTGATCAGAACTGTTCAGTGGAAGGCGAGGGGCGCCCAGATGATCTAGACTCTGATGGCCTGCCCGACCTGGTGGAACTTACAAGCGCCTATTCAACCAACCCTCATTTGCGAGACTCTGACTCTGATGGGATTAATGACTTTACTGAGAGTGAATTAAACCTCTCCCCAGTTTTACTTGATAGTGATGGCGATGGTTACTCAGATGGTTTTGAGCTCATCTGGGGTAGTGACCCAATTGATGATGCGGACCCATCAATTGGTGATGATAAGGATCATGACGGTTTAACCGATGAGTTAGAATTAGTAAATGGGACGCTTGTAAATGGCAGTGACTCCGACAACGATGGACTTGAAGACGGGTTAGAATTGTTACTCGGCACTGAACCTCTTTCCGCTGATTCCGATGGCGATGGTTTATCTGATGGTGTCGAGAAGTATTTGACTTCAACAAACCCTCTTATACCAGATAGTGATGGTGATCAGCTTAGCGATGGTGTCGAAGTTGCTCTTACGCTTACCGACCCGTCAAGCTCTGATACCGATAACGATGGGGTTTTAGATCGTGAAGAGGAGTCTTCACTAGCTATTGACGATAAGACCTTATATCAGGTTTTATACCCTGATGATTTGTTAGCGTACAACAAAAATGCTTCTGAGTCTTTCGTTCCTCAGGGGACGTGTTATGCCACATGGCTAGCCAGAAATAAAGCTGATGAGATCAAAGTGAGCTTTGAACCTCAAATAGACGAATCTAGTAAGCAGGAAGTTTTATTTTTTAACGATACTTGGCCTGAAGTAATTAGATTTCAAGCTGATCAAGGAAGGTTTACCAAGGCAATCGGGAAAGGCGATATAGATGCGAGAATTACCTCCGCTAATTACGCGCGCACCAATAGTAATTTACTCTACTTAGGGTTTAGTGATGGTTCGATTTGGAGTGCTGATCTTACCCAAGCAGAGCCAAGCCTAACTCTTAGTTATCTGCTTCCCGAAAAACAAGCGGTTATTGCCTTAGTTGATCAGGGTGATTTTCTCCTAGCTTCAGTTTCTGCAGACGGCGCTAGTGAGAATATCTTTATGTTTGAAGATGCGGGGGCAGGCCAATCTCCGGTTAATGTGTCACCATTCTCAAGTAATATTCAATTGTCTTCGGTCGTGTGGCAGAACGCCGATAGCGCAGCACTATGGGGCTTTAGGAGTAATAGCAGTGAGTTGGTGCAACTTGTCGTGGATGTTCCTGGTAAGAGTTTGTCACAAACTATTTTTGAATCAGATCAAACACTCG
>NZ_LWGA01000145.1:0-685 GCF_001635235.1 Oleiphilus sp. HI0117
GCTGTAACGCCATGGCTCAACCAAGCTTTGAAAAGTGGTGACACTGTTTACTTATCCGAAGCCCAAGGTGATTTCCAACTAAGCAACTCAGTAAAAGACAAAGTATTTATTGCAGGCGGAAGCGGACTAACCCCCATATTTTCAATGCTGAACGAATACCAGAGCAACGCTTGGTATAAGCAGGCTCAGTTGCTCTTTTATGTAAATAATAGCCAATCCCTATTCTTTTCCGAGCAACTTTCTCACCTTGAAGCGAAGGGTTTGCAGGTAACAACTATCTATAGTGACCACCAAGGTAGAATAGATCAGCAGCAGCTGGAAATGTTTGTAGAAGACATCAGCGAAAAAGAATTTTACGTATGTGGGCCTGGGAAAATGATTGAAATTACCCAATCGCTTCTAACGTCCAATACGGTTCCTGAAGCAGATATCCACTTTGAATACTTCGGCCAACAGCCTTTATCTCTTGAGGGAATGAATGCAGACGATGCCGATGAACTGATTCAAGTCGATTACCTGGACTCTCGAAAGCAAGTCACCTTTGACCCTCAGCAGTTTATCGAGTCTGACAAAGCTACCCTGCTGGAAATCTCAGAGAACCAAGGTTTAAAACCCGTTGCGGGTTGTCGAATGGGCGTGTGTCACCAGTGTATTTGTAAAAAGAAGACCGGGCGAGTCTTCAATA
>NZ_LWGA01000146.1:0-969 GCF_001635235.1 Oleiphilus sp. HI0117
AAATTGATAGCATGGGTCGCTTGCGTATTACTGGTCGTATTAAGGAAATCTTTAAGACCAGTAAAGGTAAGTATGTTGCTCCAGCGCCAATTGAAAACAAGATTGTTGGTCATGATTCTTTAGAGATGGTCTGTGTTGCTGGTGCTGAACAGCCTCAGCCTTATGCTTTGTTGATGCTTTCGGATGAAACTTTTGCTAAGCAGGGTGATGAGTCTTTCCGTAAGCAGGTTGAGCCGGAATTGGAAGCCTTAATGAAAGAGGTTAATGCTTCGGTTGACCCGCATGAGGCGCTGCAATTTATGGTTGTTGTGAATCAGCAGTGGACGATTGAAAATGAGTTCCTGACGCCGACAATGAAAATTAAGCGTAATGTAATCGAAGATGTTTACGCACCTTCTCAAGACGGATGGTATGGCAGTAAGCAGAAGATTATTTGGCAATAAGCCAAACTTAATGTGATATTCAAAAGCCCGCTTATGCGGGTTTTTTATTTTTGCCTTGTTGAGCTCAGTTGTTTGGACCTCAACTGAATTTAGAACTTAAAGCTACTTTGGATACCCAGGGATCAGTCTGAGCTGGATTCGCTCAAACCAAATCCGGAGAGCAAGCTGTAACTGCGCTTTCGATTAGGTACCCAAGTTGTGCTCAATCCGAGCTTTCTGATCGGCTCTCTTGTTATAGAAGATGCTTGCTTGAAGTAATAGCTGGCGCCCAACATGAAGCCTTTGTCCATAAGTCTCTGTATAGAGGCTCTGCCATACCATCGATTATTATATTTCTTGGACGGTGAGTCGCCGGTAATCTGATTATGAAAGGGATGAAAAAGACCATTATGAGTTTGAAGAGTTTGAAGAGTTTGAAGAGTTTGAAGAGTTTGAAGAGTTTGAAGAGTTTGAGGAACCAGTGTTCGAAGACTGAGGTTCTGAGGTGGTAGGTGAAGGTTCAAATTGGGTATATATGTTAAGTGGA
>NZ_LWGA01000147.1:0-940 GCF_001635235.1 Oleiphilus sp. HI0117
GGGCAGCACTGAAGAATTGAAGCTACCCAAGACGAACTTCTGGATCTTTCCTGATTATGACGCCGATAGTGCTTTGGATGCGTTTGAGAATGACAAAGATAAGCCTTTGCCTGCGGTGTATATTTCATTTCCGTCTGCAAAAGACCCTGAATGGCAGCGAAAGAACCCTAGCAAGTCGACGATAGAAATCGTTGCGCCTTGTCCTTATGAATGGTTTGAAAAGTGGGAAGACCAGCCATGGGGGAAACGAGGCACGGACTACGAAGCACTCAAAGACATGTTTACCGAGCNTATGCTGAAAGCACTCTATGAAAAAATGCCTCACTTAGAAGGTAAAATCGACTATCACGAAACCAGTACGCCCTTGTCGACAAACTTCTTCTGCGCCTACAAAAAATGTGAGCTCTATGGACTTAATCATGACCCTTCTCGTTTTGAGCAAGACTGGCTGCGACCTGAGACGCGAATTCCCGGCTTGTATCTAACTGGCCAGGATGTGCTTAGCTGTGGCATTGGTGGCGCGATGATGGCAGGAGTGATGACATCGGTTAGTGTGCTGGGTTGGAAAAGCTACAAGCTACTTAATCGCTTTGGCTTGCGCGATAGGATTGGTTTGGCTGTGCCTGTTTAGGCGCAGCGCTGCTTGCTATCACGCCGATAGCTCTGGGGATAAACAGCGATGGTGTTTGTCCCCGCCATTGATTGTGTAGCAATCAATTATTGATGGGCCTCTTGTAGAAACTCAGCGCGTGTCTGTGGGTTGGTTTTAAAGGAACCTCCTAAGGCTGTCGTTGATGTTTCAGAGTTTGCATCCATAATACCTCGGGATTTAACGCAATAATGTGTTGCGTTAATTGATACTGCGACGTTGTCGGTATTGAGTAAGACTTGCAGCGCAACTAAAATTTGCTTTGTTAATCGTTCCTGAACTTGAGGGCGC
>NZ_LWGA01000148.1:0-1697 GCF_001635235.1 Oleiphilus sp. HI0117
AAGATGAGTGCGAAAAGCTCGATCAAGCTGCTGGTTCCAAAAGATGCGCAAACTACACTGTATAAGTGGGTGGCAATTCTAACCGGATCTAAGAATGCCTTGAAAGGTGTCGGCTTCTTTTTAGGCGGCGCTTTACTGGCCACTCTCGGTTTTCAAGGTGCCGTTCTTGCTATGGCGCTAAGCTTGTTTGTGGTTTGGCTGGGTAGCATGTTTGCCTTAAAACAAGACTTAGGCAAGGCAAAGAACAAACCGAAGTTCACTGAAATATTTTCTAAAAGTCGGGCAATCAACGCCCTCTCAGCAGCTCGCTTATTTCTGTTTGGTGCCAGAGATGTTTGGTTCGTGGTTGCCTTGCCCGTTTATCTAGCGAGCGAGTTCGGCTGGAACCATTGGTCTGTAGGAGGCTTTCTTGCAAGCTGGGTAATCGCCTATGGTTTAGTGCAGTCCTTTGCCCCCAAGATTACGCAAAGCTCGACCAAGCGCGCCCCCGATGGCCATAGCGCGCTCGGCTGGGCGCTGCCTCTAATGCTGATACCCGCGGGCATCGCACTAGCCTTATCGAGCTCGCTTTCAGCACAGCTGGTGATCGTAATAGGTTTACTCGCCTTCGGCGCCCTGTTTGCTATAAATTCTTCTTTGCACAGCTACCTGATTGTGAGTTACGCCAGTGACGATGGCGTATCCTTAGATGTGGGTTTCTACTATATGGCCAATGCCATGGGCAGGCTAGTTAGCACCGTACTATCAGGTTGGATTTTCCAGTCTTATGGCCTTGAAGCATGTTTATGGGTATCGAGTACATTTATCGCCCTTTCGGCGACCATTTCACTTGCTCTTCCCAAACATAAAACGAACACAGTAAACACTTAAGCTTGAGCCTACGGTTCATGACTGTAAACTAGACCGCTTTCTTATTTGAACGGCCACAATTGTTATGAAAATGAATACCCGTGTTACGCTTATTTGTCTCTTGTTATCTCTGCCTTTGACTTGGTATACCTATCAACAAGATCAGAACTCCAAAGAAAGCCCGCAAAGCGACGAGCTCCTACAACAAGGAAGCATATATGAACGCCCTTACTCTCCGAGCTTTGGTCCTGCTGAGGCTAAAGTCACCATCGTTGAGTTTTTCGACCCAGCATGTGGTGCTTGCAGAGCTTTTTACCCTCTCGTAAAAGAGATTCAAGCAAGACATGAAAAGGATGTACGCATCGTACTTCGGTATGCAACCTTTCACCAAGGCTCTGAAGCTATCGTTAGAATGCTTGAAGCTGCGCGACTCCAAAACAAGTTCAAAGAGGTACTTGAAGCACTACTCATAGCCCAAGCCGAATGGACGGTTAACCATAAAGTTGTTGCGGATAAAGCTTGGCCTATTGCCGAAGCAGCGGGTTTAGATATTACACAGGCGAAAGCCGATATGACTTCAGATGAGATAAGCGCTCGCCTTCAACGGGAGAAGGACGATATTCGAGCTTTGCAAGTTAGCAAGACACCAACCTTTTTTGTTAATGAACAAGCGCTCCCCAAGTTTGGATCACAAGAGCTATACGATTTAGTTACCAAGGAACTCGCTAAATAATAATTGAGGTCAGAGTAAAAAATAATTTTTTACTCTGACCTCAATTTTAGTTCTCGCAACGCTTGGCTTTGGTAACCCAAGTAATAAACTCATGGGCAGGCATTGGTTTGGCGTG
>NZ_LWGA01000149.1:0-1011 GCF_001635235.1 Oleiphilus sp. HI0117
CCATTATTAGTCATGAGTCACCTGCAAAGCTTGAAACATTTCGCATGCTGGCAACTAAAACAGCACTCCCCGACTCAGATGACTTAAGAGCCCTTTTCGAGCTACTTCAATATGATATTCAGCAAAACCGCCAAAGCCACACCTACCAAGGTGAAGTAATTACAGTAGATGGCCAGCGAAAACAGACGGTTATCCAACGCATTGGTACGTTTACCACGACCAGCGAAGGTAATTTTCTTGTTCACAACCCGGCGAATAACACTCTAAATACGCTTCCAATACAACCAAATTCAAAATACCAAAGAGTCGTTGAGCAAGCCGAATACCAGGCTCTAAGTCCCAACACACCCCTTACAGCGGTAATCGACCCTTCGAACGGTTTGATACTTGAACAGCTGGCACTGATTCCCAGCTTGGAAGATCGCTTCCACCAAGGCGGATATATTGGCTACGCCATTGTCACATTAGGTTTACTAGGGCTCTTACTAAGCTTGTTTAGATGGTTAACAATCAGCTACTCTCAACGAGCAATCAAAAAACAAATGAGATCACCGTAAATTGCAGACGCTAGCAATCCTCTTGGCCGAATAATTCAGGCCTATCAGGCATGCAAAGGAAATGAGGAAAGCAGTTCAAGTGACGAGCAAAGTACTCAGCTAAAACATGATACGCTTGAAGTTCAGCTACAAGAGATCGTTATGTCCGAGATGCCTAAGCTGGATAAGGGCCTGGGGACAATCAAACTACTCGCTGCAGTCGCCCCTCTTCTGGGCTTACTCGGCACCGTTGTTGGCATGATCAATACCTTTCAAAGTATTACTTTAGTCGGAAACGCAGACCCAAAACTAATGGCTGGCGGGATATCACAAGCGCTAATGACTACAGTTCTTGGACTACTGGTAGCCGTGCCACTACTATTCTCTCACAATCTGTTAGCAGCAAAGTCGAAAAAGGTTCTTATGTTCCTTAGCCAGCAAAGCCTAGGCTTTATTGCAAAATATATGAGTGAAC
>NZ_LWGA01000150.1:0-1639 GCF_001635235.1 Oleiphilus sp. HI0117
CGGGTGTTTAATATGTGCCATATGGACGCGAATTTGATGGGTTCGTCCAGTTTCTAATTTAACGCGTATGTGAGTGTGAGCGAGAAAGCGTTCTAAAACGCGATAGTGAGTCACCGCATGTTTGCCGAACTGGTTGACGGCCATCTTTTTGCGGTTTTTAGGGCTGCGTGCAATAGGCTCGTTGATGGTTCCGCCGCCCGTCATGACTCCTGCAGCGATAGCTTCGTATTCTCTGCCCATTTCGCGACTTTGAAGTTGTTCAACAATATGGGCGTGAGCTGTTAGTGTTTTAGCGACCACCATTAAACCGGTCGTGTCTTTATCCAGGCGGTGAACGATACCGGCCCTGGGAACGGCTTTGATATCAGGAAAGTGATGCAGCAAGGCGTTAACTAAAGTGCCTGAGTGGTTACCGGCGGCGGGGTGAACTACCATTCCAGCTGGTTTGTTGATGATCAGAATGTCTTCATCTTGATAAACGATATCAAGCGGGATGTCTTCAGCAAGCCACTCTCCCTGACTTTCAAGCTCGGCTTTCACTTCAATGAGATCATTTATTTTGACTTTGTCTTTGGACCGCGCGATTTCTTCGTTTACGCGAATATGGCCTTGTTTAATCCATTGTTGCAGGCGTGAGCGAGAATACTCAGGCATAAAATCAGCAATGACCTGATCTAAACGCATGCCAGATAGTTCTAATGGAACAACAAAGTCAGCTTCAATAATTTGGCTCATAAGGTCTCGATATGTAAAGAAATCACGGGATAGACTGAATAATTATGACTTATAAGGGAGTTGAAACCTCAAGTTTGATTATTTGTCATACACGCAAAATGTAAAATATGAAATAATGTCGGCTATTATAACCTCACCGAGAGCATCTCTGGTGAGCATTTATTAAAATGTGTAGAAAACGAATACCATTTTCCAATTATTCTCAAGAAGTCTTATCCAATTATGCGTTCACACTTTGCACTCGTGATTTCTCTGGTAGCAGTCCTGTTTCTTTCTGCTTGTAGTTCCACTCCGAAAAAAGAATCGACAGAACAAGAGTTGTATGATGATGCTAAACGAGCGATCAAGTTAAGGAACTTTCCTCAAGCAACGATCGCTCTAGAAGAGTTGGAGTCCCGTTTCCCCTTTGGGCAATATGCTGAGCAAGCTCAGTTAGATTTAATCTATGCGCGTTATAGTGGGCTAGATCTAGAAGGCGCGATTCTCGCTTCCGATCGTTTTATTCGTTTACACCCTCAAAGCCCGAGCGTGGATTACGCGTATTATGTACGAGGAGTAGCGAACTATCATTTGGATATCGGTGTTTCCAGTCAGTACTTTTCGTCGGTTGATATTACCTCGCGTGACCCGGGGCATATGCGTTTGGCCTTTAAAGATTTTTCTGAACTGTTAATTCGCTTCCCCGATAGTAGCTATGCTGCAGATGCGCAAAAGAGAATGATACAAATCAGAAATCGTCTTGCGGCTTATGAACTGCATGCTGCACGATATTATATTAAACGCCAAGCCTATCTGGCAGCGGCAAACCGGGCGGCCTATGTTGTTAAAGATTACCCCGCGTCGCCAAGTGTCGAAGAGGCCTTAATTATGATGGTTTCGCTTTATCGGTATTTGGATCTTCCTT
>NZ_LWGA01000151.1:0-1689 GCF_001635235.1 Oleiphilus sp. HI0117
CGTTATTTAATTGCCCGACTTCGGTAAAGATCCGCTTATGGTCTCGCGGGTCTATTCCGATGCCTGTATCTGATACTTCAAAGATAATGCGTTGTCCGCTAGTGGGGTTGAAGTCAGTGTTAAGGCGAATGTTGACGCTACCGCTTTGAGTGAATTTGATGGCATTATCAACAAGGTGCTGCAGCATTGAATAAATTTTCTTTTCATCGCTTAGCATTGTTAGGCCATCAGGGTAATCAATTGAGAAGTCCAAGCCTTTTTCAAGCGCTGCTTGCCTGAAGTTGGTTTCGAGCTTTAAGGCGAGAGAGCTGATATCGAAGTTTTTTGATATCATTCCCTTAGCGCCCAGAGAGGCGCTGGAGATATCGATCAGGGTTGTAATAATTGCGTTGATCTGGTTAGTGCTTTCAAATATTCGGCTAAGGGCATCGATACCAGATTTACCCAAAGGAGTCTCTTCGTCTTTTTTCTTCAGGGCTTTTGAAAAGCCAAGTATTCCATTGAGAGGGGTTCTGAGTTCATGGCTCAAGGTTGTTAAAAAACGGCGTCGAGACTCTTCTGCTTTGCCCAGATTTTCTTCCGTTGCGATTGATTGGGCAAAGCGATTAGCGGTATCGCATAGCATTTTGTAGTGCTTGATTTTACTTAGTAATTCTTTATGGCTAACAGGAGGGTGTATAATTTCGTTGCCGCCTGCTCGATAGTATTTTTCCTTGTCTTCGATGCTGGCCTTGTCAGAGATCAATATTGTAGTGAACGCAGAATCCTTTGCTTGCAGCTTGAAAGAGATGACTAGCTGGATGCAACGAACCATATCATTGGGTTGGTCAAGTATTAAAAACGTTGTAGGAACTTTCAGGAATCTGCTTTTCAGCTCATCTTCATTACTAATTTGCTCGACCTGGTAGCCGCTCGAGATTAGAGCGTCAACGAGAGCTGCGTTATTGTGCTTTCTTTCGCCGTACCAAATGATAGAGGTGAACGTATTGAATGACTTGGGTAAGTTCATGCACTGGACTCTGTTATGTGTTCTTTGCTAGTACTTCATACAGACCTTCCAGTACCAGGCCTAACTCATTCTCGAGGTTCTTAGCGCTATCTTTCATACCTTCAAGTTTGTCACTTGCTTGATAGGCTAGTGCCATTAGTTGTTCTTCCTGATCTTCGTCCAGGCCTAAGGAAAATAGTTTGGCTTCCAGTTCAGTAATCATATCAAGCATAACTTGTCGAACAGTGACATCATGTTCAGCAAGTTTATTGGTTAGCTGTTTGACCTGTTTTTCGGTCATACCTATAGCGCGGCCTAGTACATCTTTACGCTGGTCGGTCATTGATATTTGAGATTGAAGTGTGAGCAGTCGGCCATCGCAGATGCTTGATAAAACTGCGAGGTGATCTTTGAAACGACCGTAGCGGCTTTCATCGTCAACTGGCATATCATTTATAAGTACACCCATGGAGTCGCTGCAAACCATCGTTCAGACGCCAATGCTGATAATTCGCTCTTTAGAGTTTCTGAATTTGCTTAGTACGCGAGCTTCCATAGAGTCTTGCGAGCAATTAATAAAAACACTAGGGGTGCCATAGATGACAGCGGATGCGCTCAAGCCGAAGCCTGATGCAACTTCACATAGTTTTTGTCCAATGCCTTCCAGTGTTGTGATTTCCTGAGAGGTTTTCACGAATTCG
>NZ_LWGA01000152.1:0-1022 GCF_001635235.1 Oleiphilus sp. HI0117
CTATGAAGCCGCGTCCTTAATTAAAAAGCGCGCAGGCGATACCCATGTTCCTATTATTTTTCTGACAGCAAAACATGATGAGAAATCTTTGCTTGCTTGCCTGGAGAGTGGTGGAGATGATTATTTACCAAAGCCCATTAATGGCATTGTTCTAAAAGCGAAGATTAAGGCTCATGCGAGAACTCAGGAGCTTACCCAGCAAGTTCATGCGAAAAACAGTGAGCTAACCCGTCTACACGCGACATTAACGCAAGAACATGAGATGGGGCGTCATGTATTAAATCATACGCTCAAGAGGAGCTTGCAGAACTGTAAAAATGTTAAAAGCTATCTTTCTTCAATGTCGACCTTTAATGGCGATATCTTTCTTTTGGCCGAAAATCCAAGTGGTGGTTTATATGCTTTTCTCGGTGACTTTACTGGTCATGGTTTAGCTGCAGCAATTGGTACGATTCCTGTCTCGCAAGCATTTTTCTCCATGTGTGAAAAAAGTATGCCGATTATGGAAATTGCGTCTTCGATGAATAAGTCCTTAAAGTCCTTTTTGCCTGAGTACATGTTTTGCGCCGCGACACTAATACATGTGCCAGAATCGGGAGATAAAGCATTAGTATGGGCAGGGGGGTTGCCAGATGCGTATATTACAAGACCTGGGGAGGGGCTTGTAAGTGTCGTAAAGTCGAGACATATGCCGCTCGGTATCGTGCCGGCAGAGCGCTTCAATAGTGAGATAGAACTACACGAATTACGTTATGGTGATAAGTTGTTTATGTTCACTGACGGAATTCTTGAAGGAAGCCCTACAGACAGTGATGAAATGTTTGGTGAAGAACGAGTGATGGACTCACTTGACCGCCGAGTGAAAGAGGGCGGGCAAGAGCGTGTGTTTGACGGCCTACTGGATGACTATCATAGCTTCAGCCAAGGTTCTGCGCAGCAGGACGATATCTCTTTGGTTGAAATCACCGCAGGCCCAATTGATAATTCTAGTGTAATAGATCTTGAACCAAAGACGAATTTGC
>NZ_LWGA01000153.1:0-664 GCF_001635235.1 Oleiphilus sp. HI0117
TTAATACAGTATCGGGTTTAGTCAACCATTGTTTTTTGAACTTTTTGCTGCCATGGTGTTCTTAAGAGAATATTAGGGGCAGGTTGCGACCCTAATATTCTTTTAAGAACTTATGTTGCAGAAGAAACCATTTATGAACAAAGTCTTTTTATACTCTAGCTATTTTATCTTCGTCTTATTCGGGTTTAATGCATATGCTGAGGGAGAGAATACTGTCTCAATTGGAAAGTTTTCTGAATGGGGGCTGGAGGAATGGGAGTCGGTCGAATTCAATGATGAAACCTCTTATCGTTTGAAAGACGAAAGTGATAATCCCAAACTGAAGGTTTTGCATGCAATTAGTCAAGCTTCTGCTTCGGGTATGTTCAAGAAAATGAAAGTGAATATACAGAAGACTCCCTTTTTAAATTGGCGCTGGAAGGTCAATAAACCCTTAGCGAGTTTGCCTGAAGAAACGAAGCAAGGCGATGACTATGCTGCGAGAATCTATGTAGTCGTTTCTGATGGCTGGTTTTTCTGGCAAACCAAGGCCTTGAATTATGTCTGGTCGAGCCGGGAAGATGCGCCAGCAAGTTGGCCCAATGCTTATGCGCCTGACAACACTCTGATGATACCCTTACGAAATAATAGCGACGGCGCAGGGCAGTGGCATATAGAAAAACGA
>NZ_LWGA01000154.1:0-830 GCF_001635235.1 Oleiphilus sp. HI0117
TCACCCGCAGCCATTGCTGGACGAGCATCGGTAGATGAAACAGAAGACAAACCTGATGTGATATCTGTACCTAGCGTTTCCTCTGACACCTCAGAGATTGAAACGTCTATTCGATCACCAACGTTTGCACCTGTTTGGAAACTAGTACCCTGGAAAGAACCATCTAAAAGGTTCTGACCGTTAAAGTTTGTTTTCTCTGCGATACTCGCAATCTCGGTTTTAAGCTGCTCAACCTCTTCTTGCAGTGAAGAACGTTCCAATGATGTATTCGTACCGTTTGCAGACTGCAATGCTAGTTCACGCATACGCTGCAAGGAGGTTGTCATACTGTTCAATGCACCTTCAGCTGTCTGTGCTAGCGATACACCATCACCTGCGTTTCGGTTTGCTACATTTAGACCACGAACCTGAGCATCTATTCGGTTTGAAATCGCCAAACCTGCCGCATCATCCTTTGCGCCATTGATACGCAAACCAGATGATAAACGCTGTAAAGCAACACTCTGTTCATTCTGAGATTTGTCTAGGTTGCGCTGAGCATTCAAAGACGCGATATTAGTATTAATTATTTGAGGCATGTCGTTTCTCCGATCAATTTTGCAAGTAAACGAACGAGATTTTGAAGTACATCATGCTTTGTAAAGCACGCTCTCGACCGCTTGTTACATCACTTAACGGCACTCCTTAGAATTACTTTAGTTTTTTTTACAAAAACAATGTAAGCAAGTGTAACGAAGTTCTTTTTTCATAAACGCTCTCACTCTCCACATTATAAATAGCGGCAAGCACTAGCCAAAAAACCGGCAATCATAGCTTCTTCCGGTATAACC
>NZ_LWGA01000155.1:0-17037 GCF_001635235.1 Oleiphilus sp. HI0117
ATCCATCTGCAAAGCAGTAATACCTTCGTCAGTACCCGCTACTTTAAAGTCCATATCGCCTAAGTGATCTTCATCACCCAAGATATCAGTCAGAACGGCAAAGTCATCACCTTCTTTAACCAAGCCCATTGCGATACCCGCAACTGGCGCAGCTAAAGGTACACCCGCATCCATCATTGCCAAGCTGCTTCCGCAAACACTTGCCATTGAGCTAGAACCGTTAGATTCTGTGATTTCAGATACACAACGAATTGTGTATGGGAATTCCTCAGCGGTAGGCATAAGCGCCTGAAGACCACGCTTAGCCAACTTACCATGACCGATCTCACGACGACCTGGAGGACCCATACGACCACACTCACCTACAGAGTAAGGAGGGAAGTTGTAGTGCAACATGAAGTTTTCTTTGTATTCGCCAGCATAATCGTCAACGATCTGTGCATCACGAGAGGTACCTAGCGTTGTCGTAACAATCGCCTGAGTCTCACCACGTGTAAACAAAGCTGAACCATGAGTATTCGGCAGTACACCCACTTCAACCTTTATAGGACGAACAGTGCTGTTGTCACGACCATCGATACGAGGCTCGCCTTGCGTGATACGACCACGAACAATTTTCTTTTCTAACTTAGAGAAGTAAGCTTTAACGTCATCTGCAGAAGGTGAATCTTCCGCATCGGTCACTAGCTTCTCAACAGCAGCAGCTTTCAGCTCACCTAGTGCACTGTAACGTGCCATTTTGTCGCTAATAGAGTAAGCAGCTGTAATACCTTCCGCTGACTCAGCCGCAACAGCTTCAGCAAGCGCAGTGTTCACTTCTTCAGGAGTCCAGTCCCACTTCTCAGTGCCTACTTCTTCAGCAAACTCGGTTACAGCAGTAACGATTGCCTGCATTTCCTGGTGAGCAAACAAAACAGCGCCCAGCATTTCGTCTTCAGTCATTTCTTTTGCTTCAGACTCAACCATCAATACTGCGTCTTTGGTGCCCGCTACAACCATGTCTAATAACGAATCTTCCAACTCAGCGTTTGTTGGGTTAAGTGAATAACCATCTTCATCAGTAAAGCCAACACGTGCTGCACCGATAGGACCATTGAACGGAACACCTGAGATAGCCAACGCAGCAGAAGTACCGATCATCGCTGCGATATCTGAGTTGTCAGTTTTGTTTGCTGACATAACAGTACAAACAACCTGAACTTCGTTCATGAAACCATTTGGAAACAACGGACGAATTGGACGGTCAATTAGACGAGAAGTTAGCGTCTCTTTTTCAGAAGGACGCGATTCACGCTTGATGTAACCACCTGGGATTTTACCAATCGCATACTGTTTCTCGTTGTAGAAAACAGATAATGGGAAAAAGTCTTGGCCTGGCGCAGTTTGTTTAGCTGCTGTTACCGCAACCAATACTGCGATATCGTCCATTGTGACTAATACAGAACCTGTTGCTTGACGAGCGATTCTGCCTGTTTCGATTGTAACTTCTGACTTACCGTACTTAAATTTTTTAATAACCGGATTCACATCGGCTCCTTAATTTATTTTCTTTGATTTAGCTTCGCTAAATGACAAGGACTAAAAGCTTTACGTCTCAGTGTTCTTACTTCTTTGAAGAACGAGCTCAGAAAAAACACTCAGACATAAAACTTTACGGCCTTCTAACAAAGCACTTTTACATTTACCTTAGCTGCACAAACAACTAAGCGTGATGACAATCACATAAAAAAATATGATTATCGATAAAAAAGAACCGGCATGTCTATCTTTCAAGACATGCCGGTACTTTATTTATGACTTCATAACAAAATCATAGTCATCTCTAAAACAAAGCTCAAAAAGCTTACACCTTAGCGACGTAGACCTAAGCGAGCGATCAAGTCTAAATAACGCTGACCGTCCTTACGCTTCAAGTAGTCCAACAACTTACGACGCTGGTTAACCATACGGATCAAACCGCGACGTGAATGGTGGTCGTGCTTGTTACCCTTGAAGTGGCCTTGCAATTTGTTGATGTTAGTTGTCAACAATGCAACCTGAACTTCTGGAGAACCAGTATCACCTTCAGACTGTTGATATTCGCTTACTACTTTTGCTTTTTCTTCGGCATTAAGAGCCATAGTTATTTCCTCAATATGCTAATTAAAACTTAAGCCAACCGCGCATATTTACAGTCAACTCGTTTGCGAAACTTGTTTTCTTTCTACCGTTATTAGTTTGAAAAAGACCTATACCTGTGTCGCAATTTCATTAAAGTTGACGAGTCGACTAGGTTGTAACATACCTTCTTCGTCAATTTCAGCGACACCAGCAAAGACATATTGCTGACCATCTTTTTCAAAGGTAGATTCAAAATACTGCTTGAATATTGTCTGCTCGACACTTAAATTTTGGCATAAAGTATCAACAGGCAGATAAATACAGACAAAGCCAGTATTTTCAAAGTCGGCTATTCTAACCGCTTGTCCATTTAATATCGAGCTTACAAGCTCATTTTTTAGGCATACTTTGGGTGTATCAGGCAATAAACTGTCAATTGGCAGTAAATTGACATCTAAAACTGCTTCCAAGCCTTCACCTAAAGCAAGTTCTTGAGACATTTCGTCCAAAGCAAGCATCTTAACAGTGCTATCCAACATGAAGTGCCCGGCCTTAAAACGACGCAACATTGAGACATGCGCACCACAGCCCAGTTCATTACCAATATCTTCCACTAATGAGCGAATATAAGTACCTTTCGAACATTCGACAGTCAAATCGAGCTGCTTTTCGCGTAACTCATCGAGCTCAAGCCTGAAAATACTAACTGGGCGTGCAGGACGCTCTATCGTGATACCTTTGCGCGCATATTCATATAAGGGGCGACCCTGATGCTTTAGCGCAGAATACATAGATGGCACCTGCTCTATGTCACCTTTAAATTTCTCTAGCAAGCTTAATAAGGGAGCTTCACTGAGTGCAGGCACTTCTTTGATCTCGACCGTTTCGCCATCACTATCACCGGTCGTCCGGATATCTCCTAGAGTCGCGGTTGTGTAATAGCCTTTATTCGCATCAAGTAGATAACGAGAGAACTTGGTTGCCTCACCAAAACAAATTGGTAAAACACCCGTCGCTAGAGGATCAAGACTTCCGGTATGACCTGCTTTTTGAGCACCAAATATCCGCCGAGCTTTTTGCAAGGCAAAATTTGAAGTCATCCCTTGAGGCTTATCAAGCAACAACACCCCGTTTAGCAGGCGTCCTTTTCTTCTACGCGCCAAAGGGACTAGCCTTCGTTATCCGTAGGAGTATTGGAATCTTCATTCCCCTCATCGACAGACAAATCAGCGTCTTTCTTTCGAGCCTGAGAAATAAGATTATCGAGTTGACGGCCGCGTTTAACCGAAGCGTCAAAATGAAAACGTAGTTGCGGGATAGTTCTAAGCTTGATCATACGACCAAGCTCGCTGCGCAAGAACCCTGCTGCTCCGTTAAGTACTTTAATCGTACTTTTTACCTCAGCCGCATCAGCATCCAGATCATCAACTGTGAGTAAGGTAACATAAACATCGGCAAAACCGAGGTCTTTGGCCACCACCACTTGATTCACTGTTACCATGCCAACCCGAGGGTCCTTCATTGAAGAACGAAGCAACTCTGCCAGATCGCGTTGCATTTGATCAGCAATACGATCTGTTCTTTTAAAATCTTGCGCCATTAACTACTTATCCCGCTAATCAAACTAATTACGAATCGAGTGTACGTTCAACAGAGATCTTATCGAAGACCTCAATCTTATCGCCCACTTTTACGTCATAGTTCTTAACACCGATACCACATTCAGTACCTGAACGAACATCATTAACGTCATCCTTAAAGCGACGCAATGATTCTAACTCGCCTTCAAAGATCACGATATCGTCACGCAATACGCGAATCTTCTTATTACGGTAGATCGTACCTTCAAGCACCATACAACCCGCAACCTGACCAAACTTAGGAGACTTAAAGGTGTCACGAACTTCAGCGATGCCGACAATCTCTTCTTTAAACTCAGGAGCTAGCATGCCAGTTAGAGCTTGCTTAACGTGATCAATAATATCGTAGATAACGCTGTAGTAGCGAAGATCCAGACCTTCTTCATCAATAATCTTTCTTGCAGAAGCATCAGCACGAACGTTAAAGCCAACAATTACCGCATTGGTAGTTAAAGCCAGGTTAGCATCAGTACCGGTAATACCACCGACACCACTACCCACGATTCTTACTTGAACTTCTTCATTACCAATGTCATTCAATGATGCCGTCAGCGCCTCCAAAGAACCACGCACGTCAGTTTTCAGAACAACGTTCAAAGTACGAACTTCATCTTGGCCCATATTGCTAAACATGTTCTCAAGCTTAGAAGCCTGTTGACGCTGCAAGCGATCCTTTCGGCTCTTCTCTTCGCGGAACTCAGCTACTTCACGTGCCTTTCGCTCGCTCTCAACAACAACAAACTCGTCACCCGCATCAGGCGTGCCATTAAGACCCAGTATCTCAACTGGAATAGACGGGCCTGCATCTTTAATTGGCTGACCATTTTCATCAAGCATCGCTCGAACGCGACCGTAACACATGCCCGCAATAACGATATCACCACCACGAAGTGTACCGTTCTGTATCAATACTGTTGATACAGCACCACGGCCTTTATCAAGGCTAGATTCCACAACAACACCTTTTGCCGGAACGTTCTTGGCAGCTGTTAACTCTAGAAGCTCAGCTTGAAGCAATACAGCATCAAGCAAAGCATCAATACCTTCACCGGTATGCGCAGAAACGTTTACAAACTGGACATCGCCACCCCAGTCTTCGGGGATAACTTCTTTCGTCGCTAGTTCATTTTTAACACGATCAGGATCTGCTTGCTCTTTATCCATTTTGTTTACCGCAACAACGATCGGCATATTTGCTGATCGCGCATGCTGAATCGCTTCTTCGGTTTGTGGCATCATGCCATCATCGGCTGCTACAACCAGAATAACAATATCAGTACTGCTCGCACCACGTGCACGCATAGCTGTAAAGGCTGCGTGTCCTGGCGTATCCAGGAAGGTGATCATGCCATGACCGGTCTCTACGTGATAAGCACCAATATGCTGTGTAATACCACCTGACTCTCCACTAGCTACTTTCGCTTTACGGATATAATCAAGCAGAGAGGTCTTACCGTGGTCAACGTGACCCATTACACTGATAACTGGCGCACGAGGCGTCTCTTCACCTGCGTAATCGATACTCTCAATCACTTCAGCTTCGATCGCATCTTCAGCAACCAATTTCACTGTATGACCTAACTCCTCAGTAACAAGCACTGCAGTTTCTTGGTCAATAGACTGGTTCTGCGTTGCCATAACGCCCATACCCATCAGTGATTTAATCACAACGGCGCTCTTAACAGACATCTTGTCTGCCAATTCACTTACGATGATTGACTCACCGATATTTACTTCTCTAACCACAGGCGACACCGGTTTCTCGAAAGCATGAGTACGTTTTACTTTCTTCTTTTTAGACTTTAGCTTACGTGGCTGCGGCTCATCTTCATCGATAAGAACATCTAAACTGATTGTTGATAGATCTTCATCTCGCTGACGAGGCGCTCTGTGTCCGGCAGACTTAACATGCTTGCGTTTCGGAGCTTCGTCCTCATCCACAACAGGCACTTTTTCTTTCTTCTTGTGCTTTTTATGCTTTTCGTTTGTTTCAAGCTCAGCAGGCGTCACTGGTACTTCAGCCTTCGGCGCTTTCGCTTCACTTTTCTTAGCATCTTCCGCTTCACGCTTAGCTTCAGCCTCTTTGGCTTCTTGCTCTTTTCGAGCTTTCTCTTCAGCTTCTTTCGCTTCTTGTGCTTTCTTAGCAGCAACTTCTTCGGCTAGTTTAGCTGCTCGTTCTGCCTCTTCTTTCTTCTGCTGTTCAAGCTCTAAAGAGACTTCCGGGCGCTTCACATAGGTACGTTTCTTACGCACCTCAACATTAACTGTTTTTGACTTACCTTGACCCGCTGACATCTTCAAAGTTGATGTCGTCTTGCGCTTCAGTGTGATTTTCTTAGGCTCGTCATTTTCTTCGCCATGACTTTTCTTTAAGAAAGTCAGCAAAGTTTGCTTTTCTTCATCAGTAACAACCGAGCTCTCATCACGAGCAGGTAAACCTGCATCCGCGATTTGCTTTAACAGTCGGTCGACCGGTGCACCTATATCATTTGCCAGTTGTTTGACAGTTACTTCAGACATGATTAATTCTCCTGACTCCCGTCTTTATTCCTGGTTTTCAAACCAAGGTGCTCGTGCAGTCATAATTAACTGCCCGGCTTTTTCTTCATCCATCTCATCGACTTCCATTAACTCATCGATAGACTGTTCTGCAAGATCTTCCATCGTGACAATACCTTTACTAGCAAGAACCAAAGCCAAATGCTGGTCCATGCCGTCCATTGCCAATAGATCCTCTGCAGGCTCTTTACCTTCGAGTTCCTCTTCGGAAGCCAAAGCTTTATTCAATAAGGCATCTTTTGCACGACGACGTAACTCTTCAACAATATCTTCATCGAAGGCGTCAATCTCTAACATTTCCTCAATCGGTACATAGGCGACTTCTTCTAGTGAAGTAAAGCCCTCATTTACCAACTCAGTCGCCAAGTCTTCATCTACATCAAGCGTTTCGATAAACAAGTCAACATACTTGCCAACCTCTTCTTCCTGCTGCTTACCTGCATCTTCTTCAGACATAACGTTCAATTCCCAGCCGGTCAATTCACCAGCCAGACGAACATTTTGCCCTGCTCGACCGATTGCCATAGCCAAGTTATCTTCAGATACCGCAACGTTCATGGAATTTGTTTCTTCGTCTACTACGATAGAAGCAACCTCGGCAGGCGCCATGGCGTTAACCACTAGCTGAGCCGGGTTATCATCCCAGACGATGATATCGACACGCTCATTACCTAACTCACCTGAGACGGCCTGAACTCGTGCTCCACGCATACCAACACAAGCACCAACCGGATCAATTCGCTTATCATTAGTTTTTACAGCGATTTTAGCTCGAGAACCTGGATCACGCGCCGCGGCACGAATCTCGATAACTTCTTCTGAAATCTCAGGCACTTCAATTTTAAACAACTCGATCAACATACCTGGCGCTGAACGGCTCAGAATAAGTTGAGGGCCACGAACTTCAACTCGAATTTCTTCTAGAAGCGCCCTAACACGGTCGCCCATTCGGAAAACTTCACGAGCGATCAGATTCTCACGAGGAAGTAATGCCTCAGCATTGTTACCTAGATCAACAATCACATTATCTCGTGTTACTTTCTTCACGGTACCTGAAACAAGTTCACCGACGCGATCGCGATAACTATCGACAATCTTCTCTCGCTCTGCTTCGCGAACTTTCTGGACAATAATCTGCTTTGCTGCCTGAGCACCAATTCGACCGAATGAAATTGATTCAACCTGTTCGGTATGAATATCGCCTGGTTGCAGAGATGTATCTATTTCCTCTGCTTCCTGCATTGTCAACTCGGTACCCAAACCTGGAACAGCTTCATTATCAACGATAGTCCAATGCCTGAAGGTTTCGTGATCACCCGTCTTACGGTCGATCTTAACTTCAATATTGGCGTCTTCTTCGTCTTCGTAACGTTTTTTGGTTGCTGCCGCTAAAGCCAGTTCAATCGCTTCAAAAATAATATCTTTTTCAACACCCTTTTCATTTGAAACTGCTTCAACAACTAGCAAAATTTCTTTATTCATCGCGTCATTCGCTCCAATCTTCAAATTCAATCAAACTGCGGCACTACGTTCGCTTTTTCAATCGCTTCAATAGGAAATAAAAATTCTTCTTCACCAACCTGAAGAACAATATCATTTCCTTCCAATCCTTTTAGTAAACCACTGTACTTGCGACGACCTTCATAGGCCATGCGTAATTTCAAGGCAACTTGGTGCCCCTGAAACCGTTCATAGTGATTTAGCTTATATAATGGACGATCCATGCCTGGCGAAGAAACCTCCAAGGTATACTCTCCGTTTATCGGATCTTCTACATCCATTACACCACTCAACTGACGGCTCACCAGCTCACAATCTTTGAGCTCTATGCCGCTTTCCCTGGCCTGTTCCTCAGTGATATTTTCATCTACTTCACCAGGGACTTCAGTTTCTTGTTTTTCTTCGGTTTGTGCGCTTTCAATAAACACACGCAACACAGAGTGCTTACCCTGGGACATATATTCAATACCCCAACACTCGTAACCCAGCCCTTCAATGACCGGTTCAATCAATTCTTCTAACAGCTTCTTTTTTGCAGACAATGGCAGTACCGTTTTTCATATTTCAGAAACAAAAAATGGGCATAAAGCCCATCACACGAAAAAGCCACCACAACCTTAAACAACCGAGCCTCTGAGTAACACTCAAGAGACCACCAAAGGCGGCTTTTACCAGATTTTTCTCACGCATCGTTGATTTCCACAAGCTAACATCTAATAAATCAACATCAGCAATATTAATCAAAGCAATAAACAAGCTTGGACTATACTCGTGCGCAGCAATATTCGGCCGCATTATATGCACCAAACCTTAATGGGTCAACCGTTAAGCACTGTACCTTACAGTTCATTACCCACAATTGATCTATTACTTGAACAAATAACTTAAACCCAGAAAAGCAAAAAGCCCGTCACAAACGTGACAGGCTTTCTAAGTTGGTGCCCAAGGCCGGACTTGAACCGGCACGGCTTACGCCACTACCCCCTCAAGATAGCGTGTCTACCAATTCCACCACTTGGGCAAAAACCAAAAACTTATTCTAACTCTGGCGCCGCTGACTCGGCAGGCATCGCATCTTTCGCAGCCGTATCAATTGACTCACCGCCTTCTAACTCTGTCGCCGACTCATCAGTTCCTGAGGTTTCAAGCTCAGCAACAGGCGCAATGAAATCATCTGCAGAAATTTCTGATTTCTGCTTAGCGATCACCGCCAGAGAAATACTGGTAATAAAGAATACAATCGCAAAGTATTTGGTCATATGTGTTAGGAAGCTACCACTACCCTGACTACCAAAAACGGTTTGTGACGCACCACCACCAAAGGAAGCACCCGCTTCAGCACCCTTACCTTGCTGCAGCAAAACCAAACCAATCAAACCTAGTGATACCAGAATATGCACCACAATAACGGCAGTCTCTAACCATTCCATACTTTTAGCCTATTTTTCTACTCTAGTTGCCCGCCCCATCAAGAGCCTCAAACTCTTAATTGCAACAAACAACAATAAAAATTACTAACCAGCGCTCTTACAGATTTGTAAAAAGTCGCTCACTTTTAATGATGCGCCACCAACTAGCCCACCATCAATATCATCCTGACCAAACAATTCTTTGGCGGTTTTTACATTAACACTACCACCGTACAGAATTGCCATATTTTCAGCTAAGTCCGCAGACTTTTCTGAAACCTGCTGCCGAATATAAGCGTGCATTTCCTGAGCTTGCTCTGGCGTTGCTGTTTCGCCTGTCCCAATTGCCCAAACCGGCTCATAAGCAATAAGCAAATCAGACATTTCTTGCGAAGAAAATTGCTTCAGCACAGCGCCGACTTGCGTCGCAACAACTTCCTGCGCTCTACCACCTTCTCGATCTTCCAGAGTCTCACCTACACACAAAACCGGCTTAATACCAGCCTTTAGCAAACGGGAGATTTTAGCAACAACATCACTATCAGTCTCTCCGAACAAAGCTCTACGCTCTGAGTGCCCAACTAACGACCACTGACAACCTACATCGCTCAACATAGGCGCAGATACTTCACCAGTAAACGCACCTTCGTCAAAACCAGCAACATTCTGAGCTGCCAACTGGATACCGGAGTCTTTACTTGCTTCAAAAAAGCCGGAAAGTAAAACTGTCGGCGGTGCGATTAGCACTTGCACATCGTCAGGCACGTTAGACGATGCTTGATCGCTAAATGCCTGCAAGTAGTCCTGCATAAATGCAACACTACCATTCATTTTCCAATTTCCCGCAACAATCTTGCTACGCATATATAACACCAGCTTTTCAGAAGGGCGCAAATACTAACCGAGTTAATCTTTACTTACAAGCAACCCATTACGACTTTTTACCCAATTACTTAACCAATTGCATTCTGGACCGTTTCAACCAGAGAGTTCACCACTGAATTCACCAAGTCCGCATCCTCGCCCTCAGCCATAACCCGGATTAGAGGCTCCGTACCCGAGCCTCTCAACAACACTCTACCCTGCCCTGCCAAACGCTCACCTTGCTCTTTAACAGCCTGGGCAATAACATCGTTTGACATGGGGTCTGTTTTTTCTTTAATTCGTACGTTCTTCAACACCTGTGGAAGCTTAGTCATCTCGGACTTCAACTCATGCAAGCTCTTACCGTCACGCCATAAGGAAATAAGAACCTGCAACGCAGCAATAGTTGCATCACCCGTGCTCGCTTTATCAAAGCAAATAATATGGCCTGAGTTCTCACCACCAAGCTCCCAGCCATTCTTCACTAGCTGCTCCATCACATAGCGGTCGCCCACATTTGCACGAACAAAAGGAATATTCAGCTTTTGCAATGCCAGCTCTGCACCAAAGTTCGTCATTAATGTACCGACAACCCCACCTTCCAAGCGACCAGCCTGCTGACGATTCCTGGCAATAATATAAATCAGCTCATCACCATCAACCACTTCACCTTTATGATCAACCATGATGACACGGTCACCGTCGCCATCAAATGCAATCCCGAGATCAGCCTCAACTTCTAATACCTTGTCAACAAGCGCCTGAGGGCTTGTCGAACCTACATCACGATTAATATTCAAACCATCTGGTTGCACACCAATTGTGGTGATTTCTGCACCCAATTCTTTAAAGACATAAGGCGCCACCTGGTAGGTTGCACCATGCGCACAATCCAGCACAATTTTCATACCAGTCAAAGACATCGACGAAGGAATGGTCGCCTTACAGCATTCGACATAACGGCCAATTGCATCATCAATACGTTTCGCCTTACCTAGCAGGTCGGGCGCTACGACTTCAAGGTCTTTATCAAGCCAAGATTCAATCTCTAATTCAACAGCATCATCCAACTTCAAACCCTTAGAAGAAAAGAACTTAATACCGTTATCATGATAAGGGTTATGGGAAGCACTAATAACAATACCGGCATTTGCCCTATAGGTTCGCGTCAAGTACGCAACGGCTGGTGTAGGCATTGGGCCCAATAAGCGCACATCCATACCCGCTGCAGATAAACCTGCCTCAAGCGCAGACTCAAACAAGTAACCGGATATTCGCGTATCTTTACCAATAATGACACGATTCCTGAGGCCTTCTTTCTTGAAAACCTTACCACAAGCCCAACCCAGCTTAAGCATAAACTCTGGTGTAATTGCACCTTCACCCAAGCAGCCACGAATTCCATCTGTACCAAAGTATTTTCTTGAAGACATATCTTTTCCCTAAAACCCTTAAATAAACCTAACCTGCACGCTTTACAGCATCAACAACACGCACCGCATCAACCGTCTCAACAACATCATGAACCCTTACGATCTCGGCCCCTTGCCAGGCAGCAAGTGTCGCAGCAGACAAACTTCCAGCTAAACGCTGTTCTACATCTCGTCCCAGCAAGTCAGCAAACATGGACTTTCTAGAAACCCCAACCAACACAGGGTACCCCATACGTTTTAGTCGCTCAATGCCAGCTAATAAGCTCAGATTATGGGAAAGCGTTTTACCAAAACCAAAACCTGGATCGACAATCAAACGCTGATCATCAACCCCAGCAGACTTGAGCGTATTAATACGCGAAAGTAAAAAGGCCTCAACCTCTTCCACAACCGACGTATATTCTGGCTGAATTTGCATTGTATCGGGCTTACCTTGCATATGCATGACACACAAGGCGACATTCGCACCCGCAACGGCTTCGACCGCGCCAGGTCGCGTAAATGCCCGAACATCATTAATCAAACCAGCGCCCAGCGCAACGGTTTCACGCATGACTTGCGGTGTACTAGTATCGACCGATAATACGACATCGAAGTTTTGAAGAATTTTTTCAGCAACAGGACAAACACGATCAAGCTCTTCTTGAACGCTTACTGGCTGTGCACCTGGACGAGTAGACTCACCGCCCACATCAATAATACTCGCCCCTTGAGCAAGCATTATTTCAACCTGATTTAGTGCTGAATCGAGATTAGAGTACTGACCACCGTCAGAAAAGGAATCGGGTGTTACATTAAGAACACCCATCACTTGAGTTGTCGCCAGATCGAGCTCTCGACTGGCGAACTTGAACAATTGACTCATAATTTAACTAAACACATCTCTGGAGAACCTAACCCTGCTCTCCAGTCTCGTCAGTTGGCTTTTTGCCATCAGCGATATCCACAACCTTATCATCTTCGCTATCGGCTTTTTTGTCGCTCGAACCATCGTTATCGTTACGACCGTTACTTGACCAGCCTTTTGGCTCACGTGGATCCTTACCGTCCATCAAGTCATCAATCTGCTCAGAATCAATGGTTTCATACTTCATCAAAGCATCCGCCATTGCATCAAGAATTGAACGATTATCCTCGAGGATTTTTTGTGCTTGCGCATAACATGTATCAATAATTGAACGCACTTCGGTATCAATTTCATTACGTGTAGCACCCGCCACATGAGAACCGCCACTGCCAGCGGACTTTCCTAAAAACACTTCTTCTTGGGCATCATCATAAAGCAAGGGCCCTAACTTATCGGACAAGCCCCACTTGGTTACCATATTTCTAGCAATCTCTGTCGCACGCTGAATATCGTTTGATGCGCCGGTTGTGACACCATCCATACCTAATGTCATTTCTTCGGCAATTCGGCCACCATAAAGCGAACAAATCTGGCTGATAAGCTGCTTGCGACTCAAGCTATAACGATCTTCTTCAGGCAGGAACATCGTCACACCCAAAGCACGACCTCTCGGAATAATACTTACCTTATAAACCGGATCATGTTCTGGTAAAACACGACCAACAATTGCATGTCCCGCTTCATGATAAGCCGTATTAAGCTTTTCCTTCTCAGACATCACCATAGACTTGCGCTCTGCGCCCATCATAATCTTATCTTTAGCAAGCTCAAAGTCTGTCATTTCAACTGCACGCTTATCAGCTCGTGCCGCAAACAGGGAAGCTTCGTTAACCAGGTTCGCCAAGTCAGCACCTGAAAATCCTGGCGTACCACGGGCAATCAAACTTGGCGCAACATCCTCAGCTAAAGGCACCTTTTTCATATGCACCTTCAGAATTTGCTCACGACCAAGTATATCTGGCAAACCGACCACAACTTGACGGTCAAAACGCCCCGGTCTTAACAATGCTGGGTCTAGAACATCCGGCCTATTGGTTGCAGCAATAACAATGACACCTTCACTACCTTCAAAGCCGTCCATCTCTACCAAGAGCTGGTTCAGTGTTTGCTCACGCTCATCATGACCACCACCCATACCCGCACCACGATGGCGACCGACAGCATCGATCTCATCGATAAAGATAATACAAGGAGATTGCTTCTTGGCCTGCTCGAACATATCACGCACACGTGAAGCACCCACACCGACAAACATTTCTACAAAGTCAGAACCAGAAATTGAGAAGAAAGGAACTTTTGCTTCACCGGCAATTGCCTTGGCAAGCAATGTCTTACCGGTACCCGGCTGACCAACCATCAATACGCCACGTGGAATCTTGCCACCCAAGCGTTGAAATTTGCTTGGATCCCGCAAAAACTCTACAAGCTCTTTAACATCTTCTTTAGCTTCATCAACACCGGCCACATCAGCAAAGGTTGTCTTAATTTGGTCTTCACTCATTAAACGAGCTTTACTCTTACCGAACGACATTGGTCCCTTGCCGCCACCGCCGCCCTGCATCTGGCGCATAAAAAACATAAATACAGCGATAATGACAAGAATAGGGAATGAAGCGACTAGCAGCTGAGTCCAAATACTTTGCTGCTCTGGCTCCTTACCAACAACCCGAACCTTGTTCTCAATCAGGTCATGCATTAAGCCAGGGTCTTCAACCATTGGACGAACGGTTTCATAATGACGCCCATCGGTCGTCACCACATCAAAGTGCAAACCATCAATGGCAACTTCCTTAACCTGCCCCCCTTGAACTAATTCTATGAATTGTGAATAGTCCATTGGCTTCACTTTTTGTTGGCCATTGAAGTTGTTAAACACTGTCAACAAAACTGCTGCTATCACCAACCACAGAACCAGGTTTTTTACCATGTCATTCAAAGGAGAATCCCTCTTTTACCAGTATCTTTAGATACTTAATTTACGATTAAACAAACTAATTTAGTATTTCCCGAAATAATATTCCGAGACATTTCAAAACTTACACGACATAAGTCGACAACAAAGCAAAACCAAAGTGGCTCAATATACCGCCTGATTTCTTAAATAGCTATGCCCTGACAGGAGTTTTAAACACCTTTAATTTGTAAGGCATTCAACCCTTAAACCCAACACCTACTTGATAGATTTCCCGCGAGCGGGCCCTTGAAGCGTCCGGCTTACGGCTATATACCTTAGTAAACATCTGTCGCATATCTCCAATCAAGGAGTCAAAGCCCTCCCCCTGAAAAACCTTAGCGATAAATGCGCCATTAGGTTTTAAAGTTTGTCGCGCCATATCCAGAGCTAACTCAACCAGATACATCGCATTGGGTATATCAGAAGCAGCATTCCCACTCATATTGGGGGCCATATCTGAGATTACAAGGTCTACTTGACCATCAATTTCTGCCATAAGACGATCAAACACGTCTTCTTCAGTAAAGTCACCCTGAACAAAAGTCACATCAGGCAAGGCATCCATAGATAAAATATCGCTAGCGATTACCTTTCCACTTGGCCCAACCAGCTCTTGCGCTACCTGAGTCCAACCACCAGGCGCTGCCCCCAGGTCAATCACCGTCATACCCGGCTTAAACAGGCGGTCTTTTTTTTGAATCTCTAACAATTTGTAGCTGGCACGAGAACGATACCCATCTTCCTGTGACTGTTTTACATACTGATCATCGAAGTGCTCTTTCAACCACTTGGAACTTGATTTTGAACGAGCCATACCACCCTCTTTAAAAATTCTCGCTGCCCTGTCAGAGCATAAGCCTGACATTTAGCGGCATTATCAATCAAATAAAATAACTGTTAGAATGCGCGCCGTTAATACTTTTACTTACTATACGATTTCTACTACGGGTTATTTTCATGAGCTTAAGTTCTGCAGACAAAAAACATTATCGCACTATCGCACACAACCTAAACCCGGTGATTATAGTCGGAGATAAAGGTTTAAGCGAAGGCCTAATGGAAGAACTGAATCGCGCACTCAATGATCATGAGCTAATTAAAGTTAAAGTAGCAATTGGTGACCGCGATGACCGCAGTGCACTCATCACTGAGCTGGTCGAACAAAGTGGCGCCGAGCTAGTTCAAACAATAGGAAAAATCGCGGTGCTACTTAAGAAGAACAAGAAGCCTAACCCTAAGCTTTCAAACCTAATTCGTTAACCTTAAAATACAAATGGGGTGCGACATACGCACCTCTCTAAAATTTAAAAAACTGCCCAGCACTCCAAACACCAAGCTCAGTATCTTGCTCCGAGCGCTCACAAATATAATCTGCTAACTCGTAATAAACCGGCCGACTCAATTTTGCCATAAGCCCATGTCTTACCTTCACGTATGGCGACGGTTCCTGGCGTTCGTTATAGCTTACCTCGAGCGGGTGATCTGCCGACAAGGTGAAGTAATCGCCTAGCTGGGTAGAAAAATGCAGCTTTTGCGCTTCACCCTCACCTTCGCGATCTACCATCACGACAACAAAGGGCGCATCATCCACCGTAATTTTCATTTTCTCGTAAGGCGTCACCAGGAAGAAATCTTCACCATCACGGCGTAATATCCGCGACAACAGGCGAACCACTGCCTGCCGCTCCATCTTGTCTCCCTGATAATACCACTCACCCTGGGAATCAATACGTATATCTATCTCGCCAACTCGCTTGGTGGTATAAAAGTGCGGGGAAAAACGAATACCTCCTCCCCGGTTTGCACAGATTACTTTACGTGACATAAGTGTTTGATATAGCTCAGTGCTGTCCTTCCCCTCAATGCGAAAGCAGATAATGCCACTTTGACGCGCTTGGTTTTTATTTTCAGGAGAAATGAAACAAAGGTCATCAATGGTTTGTAATTGTGCCTTCAGATAGTTCGTTCGTTCGCATATGGCTTGATGAATATTGTCGATGCCTATATCCAGCAGTAGCCCCAAACTGGCATTTAAAGCCTGTACCCCCAGCATGTTGGGGCTGCCACACTCAAAGCGTTTTGCGTCCTTTGCTGGCGTCCATTCGGGCGAGTCGTAGTTGCCGCGCTGTTCGATCATATGCCAACCGAATTGATTGATCTTCAGTGTTTCGATATGTATGCCTTTCACATAGAAAAGCGCTAAACCTTCGGCGGCCATCATCCACTTATGTCCATCGGCAACAATGAAATCAGCATCGATTAAGGTTTGATCGAAAGGTAATGCGCCCAGACTTTGTATGGCATCCACACAAAGGAGGCATTGTTCTGCTTTGCATAGCTGGCTAAGAGACGGGAGGTCAATTGTAATGCCGCTTGCATACTGAACAGAGCTAATAGAAACCAGCCTGGTCTTGGGGCTTATCAGCTGTTGTATCGCCTGCACAGGGTCTTGTTTGTCTATATCTGCTACGTTTACAGTGACACCAAACTGGCTCAGGGATTCCCAGACTATGCGATTAGACGGAAATTCCTGATTGCTGATAATTACTTCATCACCTGCTTGCCATTCAATGCCATAGGCAATCATTGACAGTGCCTCGGAGGTGTTTTTTGCCAGTGCGATTTCATGGGTAGATGATAGGCCGATTAACTTGGCCAAGCGCTCGCGCAG
>NZ_LWGA01000156.1:0-819 GCF_001635235.1 Oleiphilus sp. HI0117
CTCCAGCATCGGAGCAGTTGATTATCGGAATTACCAGGAAATGGCGGTCAGTGCCGCCGAGATAGAAAAATTCTAAATCTAAAAGAGGCGTGAAGCCTCTTTTTTTCTGTCTGGCATCGGTGAAACAATGTTGGGCGCAATTAAGGCCTTTCTAAGAGAATGAGCATTATCATTGGTGTTCCGGTTAGTCTCAGCATATTTTGAGCACTGGTTATCTTTCCCTTTCAAGTAATTAATGTATCTTTACGTAATAATTTTTTCGGCATAGAAAGCGGAAAAACTTAACGGAAACCTAAGGCAAATGGAAATATGGTTCTTGTAACAACAGCATCAATACTTCTTTTGAATCTGGTGCATCAATTTAAAGATATCGAACCTCAGCCGAATGGGATCGTGCATTATACTGTCGCCCTAAATGAGGGTGAATCGTTTGTTCGAGAAAGAGCTGTTGTCGAACCTTTATCTAGCGTTTTATACCGTAATATTGTTAGGCAGGCGTATGACTATAGCTGTGGATCTGCAGCATTAACGACTGTATTGCAGCATTATCTTGGGCGCAACTTTCAAGAACGCCAGGTGATGGAAGGTTTGCTTCACTACGGTGAAAATGAGCGAATCGTTGAGCGTCGAGGCTTTTCAATGCTGGATATGAAGCGTTTGGTAACCGCGCTGGGCTTTCCGGCTGGGGGCTTCAAGGCTGAGTTAAAGGATTTGATTGAGCTGGATCATCCAGCTATCGTGCCAATACATTACGCAGGCTTTAAGCATTTCGTGGTTGTTAAGACAATCAAGGATGGGCGTGTTTTTATTGCTGACCCT
>NZ_LWGA01000157.1:0-716 GCF_001635235.1 Oleiphilus sp. HI0117
AAAGACTTCCTATATTGTTCCGGCATCTTCTTAAATGTGGCGAGCAACGCCTGGTGGACAGATTTAGCATCTTTACCCGCTAATTTGAGGATGATAGTAAATCGAGATTTTCTATCAACTAACGTGGCAATATGGGTGTTTTTTGTTCCTGATACCAAATCGCCTTCCCAATGACCAAGAGACTTACGGTTCTCTATATTCTTAGAGCGGTCATGGATTGATATCCCGTTAACAATATTGGTGAAGCTTCTATCTCCGCTTCGACGGTGGTGCCGACTATGGCGCATTGGCCTGCTTCGACGGAGGTATTGAGTGAATGAGTGGTGAATAACGCCTTTAGCGCGGACATATATTGATTTATAGATTGTCTCATGTGAGACCCGCATATTCTTTCTGCGGGAATACTCTACATGTAACCAGCCTGATATTTGTTCTGGAGACCACTTCAGCTCTAGCTTCGACATCACAACTAGCCTCAACTCTGGATTAAGTTCTAAAGCTCCAAACTTAGGCCGCTTGGCCATACGTTTCGCGCGATTATCGGCATCAACGGCTTTGTAATAACGTCGTCCACGATTACGAGCAACTTCTCTGGAAATAGTGGAAGGAGAACGGTTCAGCATACGGGCAATAGCTCTGATCGACATCTTCGCTGATAGCGCCACTCTGATTTCTTCTCGTTCCTCGAGAGTTAGATGCTGTGAGTTTCTTGTTCT
>NZ_LWGA01000158.1:0-783 GCF_001635235.1 Oleiphilus sp. HI0117
GTTGCACCGGCATGATCAATATGCGCATGTGTCAAAATTACCTTATCAAGCTGAAGGCCTAAAGATTCAAGCTCAGCCAAAATTTTGGGTAAATCACCACCAGGGTCGACAACTGCCGCTTTTTTACTCTGATCGCACCACAAAATTGAGCAGTTCTGCTCAAAAGCCGTTACCGGCACTATCTTATACTGTAAACTCATGAAAAAATTACCGATAGAAAACAAGCTTATATCGCTGCTATATAGTTTGTGACAAGGGATTAAACTAATCGTCCGAACTGCACAGCAATTTTCTGACATGCATTATCCCTGAAGAAGAATGAAACTCAACCAAAAACGTATAAATGGATGCAAGGAAATGCCTTNAGTCAGCTATGCGTTAGTCACAATAAAGGACGATAACGATGCTGCTTAAATATAGCTACCCCTCAGTCAAACGGTCTTCAAAGTTTACTGCACTCATACTCGGTACAGCGCTCTCTGGCTGCTCATTTATTGAACTAAACCCTGGAGCCAAGCACATCATCTTTGCCAATGACGAGAACTGCGAATTGATCAATACATTTGAAGCGAGTGTACCGACAGAAAACGCTTTTATTACACGAAGTGATAAAGCCATAAGTGAAGAACTTCAAATTCTGGCACAGAACGCAGCATTTGAGCAAAAGGCAAATGCGATCTGGCCAGAGTCAGAGATTCTTGAGGGAAAACAACGCTTCAAGTTACTGCGATGTGACAGATAAACAAGTGCTTACGAGTACTATACCAACGCAAACAACATGGC
>NZ_LWGA01000159.1:0-909 GCF_001635235.1 Oleiphilus sp. HI0117
CTAGTGTCGATAAGATAAAGTGATTGGGCGTTATTTACGCAGGTATAAGTTACTTATACTGGTGTAGATGTTGCTGGGTCATCATAACTAAACTACTACGTAAATATTGGTACGTAGTTAATATTGGGAGATGCCTATATGAGTGATGGCGACGTTAATGCTGGCCGACGCCGATTTTTAATCGGTGCTACCTCCGTTGTTGGTGGGGTAGGGGCAATTGGAGCAGCGGTTCCGTTTGTTGCGTCTTGGAATCCAAGTGCAAAAGCAAAAGCTGCCGGTGCGCCAGTTAAAGCAAGCATTGGAAAGTTGGAGCCAGGTCAGAGAATGACTGTTGAGTGGCGAGGTAAACCTGTTTGGGTTATTCGTCGAACTCAAGAGATGCTTGATAATATTGAAAAGCTGTCTGATGAGTTGCGAGACCCTCAGTCTGAGTTACCTCAGCAGCCTGAATATATTAAAGGGGTGTTTAGATCTTCGCGCCCTGAGTATGCAGTCATTGTTGGTATCTGTACTCACCTAGGTTGTTCTCCACAATTCGTGCCAGAAGTGAAGCCTCAAGAATTTGATGCTAACTGGGTAGGTGGCTTTTTCTGTCCTTGTCACGGTTCTCGTTTTGATTTGGCAGGTCGAGTCTATAAAGGGGTTCCAGCACCTAAGAACTTGGAAATTCCTCCTTATAAGTACCTGGATGATGCAACGGTAGTTATTGGTGTTGATGAGGAGCAGGCATAATGCAAAAGCTAATTAACTGGATTGACGAGCGCCTCCCTGTTGTTGAAGCATTCGAAAATCACATGAGTAAATACTACGCGCCAAAGAACTTTAATGTTTGGTATATTTTTGGTGTGCTTTCAATGGTTGTTTTGGTTAACCAGCTTCTTACTGGTATTTGGTTGACTATGAGCTACA
>NZ_LWGA01000160.1:0-947 GCF_001635235.1 Oleiphilus sp. HI0117
CCCGCACCACCATCTAAAGTATCATTGCCGGTACCTCCATTTAAGGTGTCGCGCCCTTCTCCGCCTAAGAGTATGTCATCACCGTCCAAGCCATTTAGATTATCATCTCCCGCCAATCCACTTAGCGTATCAGCGTCAGCTGTCCCCTGAATGGTATCGTTGCCCGCTGTTGCCTCAAATGTTTTAGTTCGAAGCTCAGAATCTGACCATGTTGACGAAGTTGCATCAAATTGAATCGAGAGACTTGTTCTCTGGCTTGGATCCGTATCGAAAAAGCCAAAGACTTCGATTGTTTCTCCGCTGGCAGTCAGGGTTATGATCAAATCATCGTAGCTATTCACCAGGTCTATTTCACTTGGGTCAACCGTCTCGGAAAATATGAGTAGATGAGACGCTTCAGCACCTTCTGCACGAATTTGATCATTCCCATCTCCCAAAGCATAGTGATAGATATTATGGCCCGCACCTCCGTATAAATAGTCATCGCCATTACCGCCAATTAAGGTGTCATCACCATCATTTCCATATAATGTGTCTTGCCCATCCCCCCCATTTAGCTCATCACTCCCTTGGTTTCCAGACAATATGTCATTACCTTCATCACCGAAGAATTGGTCATTCCCCTCTTGACCTGTGATCGTATCATTGCCCGCAAGCCCGCTAATGACCTCACCTTCTGCACTCGCTTGAACGACATCGTCATACGGTGTTGCAGCCTGAATTCGGCTTCGCACTTCATCGCTGTCCCATGAAGTACCGTCGGAAAAGTTAATCGCTGTTAAGGCGTAATTAGGGTCATCTTCTTTAAAGAAGCTTTCAACGACGATGCTGTCATCATTGCCAAGAACAAGCTTTAGATCATCACCACTTCGTGTCACATAGCTGGTCTGGGCAGCAATCGACTCATCGAAAACAAGGACATCTTGTCGACCTTCAGTTTCATCATA
>NZ_LWGA01000161.1:0-1075 GCF_001635235.1 Oleiphilus sp. HI0117
ATTGAAATTTATCTCGCCAGGAATACAAGGTGGATAGGTTTATGTTTTCCTGGGCTGAAAACGTTCTTAATGATAACCCACTTTCAAGCCACTTCTTAACAATGGCTTCTTTAAACTCTTTTGAATAATGCTTCACTCATATTCTCTTACCGCCTCCTATTCAATTATTAAAAATTAACAGAGGCGACAACTATCCTGACACAGGGGGGAAGCGTCAGGTGGTTGATGCGATTCATTGTTTGTTTCTAAGTATTCATTCCCCCCTTTGTAAGCAGGTTGATTGGGATTATTGGAAAATGTCGTGCAAAGAGTTGGAGGCTGATCATGTCTCGAATGCGCGAAATAATACGCCTGTTGTAACAGGTCGAAGCAAAAATATGGACTTGGAGGGCAGTGCAAATGCACCAGAAGTCGAGAAGTTAATCTATCAGGTGCGTGCTAAGGGGTACAGTATTCGCACCGAAAAGACTTATGTCCATTGGGTTAATCGCTTCTTAAAGTTCTGTTCTAATAGTCACACCCAAGGTAACTCTGCCAGAGATGTGATTGACTATCTTTCATTTTTGGCTGTTGATAAGGGTGTGTCGAGTTCAACGCAGGCGCTTGCGCTGAATGCAATAGTCTTTTACTTCAAAATGGTTTTAAATCTTGAGCTTGGTGATGTTAGCCAATACGTCAAGGCAAAAAAACGTCAGAAGTTGCCGGTTGTCTTGTCTACTGATGAAGTAAACGAAATATTAGCCGAACTACAAGGGGTTCAATTGCTACTGGTATCATTGCTCTATGGCTGTGGTCTAAGGTTGATGGAGGCGGTTCGGCTTAGGGTTCAAGATATCGATTTTGCATATCAGCAAATTATCATACGCAATGCCAAGGGAAATAAGGAAAGGGTGGTGCCGCTTCCTGTTAAAATTCAAGGGCCATTGCAAGCGCACTTGAAAGACGTAAAAGCATTGCATGAAGCTGACTTAAAGGAAGGTTATGGTAGTGTTTATATGCCGGCCGAATTGCTTAGGAAGTACGGCAAAAATGACCGGCTATGGATTTGGCAATATGTGTTTCCTAGTGCCAAATT
>NZ_LWGA01000162.1:0-1148 GCF_001635235.1 Oleiphilus sp. HI0117
CAAAAATATTATTCACGTTTATATACATAGCACGTTCGCCTTCGCCTGATTTAGAGTCGAAGTGTTTAAGAAGGCTGAGGTCAGTACGAAAATAATCATCTGCATCCTCTGGCGCAATTTGCGTCACCTCTAGCGTTGTCGGGTTTGTCGAGGTTATATAGTCACCCTCACTATAGTTGAGCATTGCTCTTTGTTTGATTGATAGCTCGATATTGCTATCAGCAAGTAGGTAGTTACCCTGAAGTGTAAAAATCCACTGTGGGAAAGCTAAATAATCACTATTGAGTTCTTTATTCTCGCTTCGAACATAGCTACTGCTGCCAACTAACTCAAACCTCTTGAACTGTTTTCGACCAGAAAGCTCAACACCATAAGACTCATTTCTACCTGTGTTGAAATATTTCTGAGAAGAGCCCGTTGTTGGCACTAAAACGATGCCTTCTTTCCAGCGACTTGAAAACAGAGTTAACTCTGTAGAATAGTCATTAGCGAGAAAATGATTGACCCACTCAATCGTATCAATTTCCTCTGGTTTGATGCTCTCGTTTGCTTCAATTGCCTGAACAGAGCCAAATCTCTCAATTGCTGTGGGCGCTCTAAAAGCGTGGCCGTAAAGAAGCTTGGAGCTATAGTTTTCATTGACTTTGACAATGAGCCCTGCTCTTGGCGAAAGGTGAGAGCCGACATCTGAGTAATCGTCTGCTCTGAGACCATAGACAGCATGCAGTTTGTCATTAAATAAGCCTGTCTTGGCTTGGAATAGTGCATACCTAATGTGTCGTTTAGAATTCTTATAAGGGTTGTCTTGATCAACAAGGGTGCTGCCATTTAAGTCGATCCGGGAGTAGTTGCTACCGTTGACGATAAATCGGTCATAACCAGCACCGAGAACCCATTGCGTTGAGGCTTCAGGCGATTTGCCTTTTAACTGAAGTTTCGCGCCACTACGTTGCTCATTTGTAGATTGATAGAGTGTGTGAGGGCAGTAAAGAGGGTTATTGGTCGTATTGGTTCCATCTTTACAGTCAAAAGAAGTGATTGGTATATCGTTAGGCGCGTACACGAGGCTTATCGGGTAGCGTGCATTGTCAAATGACCATTCTTGCTTACTCTGCCAATGATAGATTTGAGTGCCCAGTTCAATGCTA
>NZ_LWGA01000163.1:0-831 GCF_001635235.1 Oleiphilus sp. HI0117
TATAAACGAAAAGTCCCACGCAATGCACAAGGTCACTATCTAGTCGAAGGTTTAATCCATTCACTACAAGACAGAATCGCACGCGCATTTTTGCCCTCAAGCACGAAAGAAGAACAAAAGAACGCCTTGGTTGACCTGGGGATCGAGCAAGCCCATCGCTACGGCTGGAATGACACTTATACCTTCACAAAGTGGCTTGGCGAGCAGCTACTAATAGAGAAACTAGATACGAGCTCTCTTGTCATACTTAGACCTTCAATTATCGAAAGTACACTTCGTGCGCCAGTACCTGGGTGGATTGAAGGCATAAAAGTTGCCGATGCCATTGTATTTGCCTACGCTCGTGGAAAAATCTCTTACTTCCCTGCTGACCCGCATGCAGCAATGGACATTATTCCCGCAGACTTAGTCGCTAATAGCGTTATTCTGTCCATGACCAAAGCACTGAAGTCACCCGGCGAAACAAACATTTACCAATGCTGCAGCAGCTCATCTAACCCGGTGACAGTTGCTGAACTAAAGCGCGCAATGGTCGATGAAGCCCAATCAAACTACAAGGCCTACCCAAAGCTGTTTAAGGCTAAAAAGCCTTCGAAAGAATTTACCTTTGTCTCTAAGTCTGTCTTTGAAGCATCGATGAAAGCAGCTCAAGTGCCGCTGGATATATTGCAAGACGTTCGATCAAAAATCGGCTTTAAAAAACGCAAAAACCGCATGCACAAGAATATAGATACAGCCTTAACCTTGTCGACCACGTTTTCTTTTTATGGTTTTCCCAAATACCGCTTTCATAATGGCAAGCTACTAGCCTTAGCTGAAGAGCTAGGCGAA
>NZ_LWGA01000164.1:0-871 GCF_001635235.1 Oleiphilus sp. HI0117
TAATGCTTTCCAAGGGCCTAATCAAGGTTCTACGCTGGTTGAGATAGGCTGTAGCCGCAAGTAGGGTAATTCCCCCAGCACAGAGTAGAAATAAGCTAAAGAGAAATGTCTTGGTTTCTTTAAATGTCGGTATATTATGAAATTCCATAAATACCTCGTAAGGGCGCACGCGATTAAGCTCTGGGTTCAGTAGTTTGATGCGAGCATGATGAAAAAAACCGTCATCGCTAATTTGATGATTCTGGTTTTGTCCATTTGTGATGAAACGCTTCTAGGTTTCTAATTGGGCATTGTCGAGTGAATTATGAACATTTTGGCCAATATTTTCTTCTTGGCTGTCTGCGCTGATAATGCCACTTGCCTGTTCCACCGGGAGCAAGCGGGTCATGTCATTTCGTGCCGTTAAGGCTTTAACAATACGCCTTAAATTAGCTGTGTTAGCATTGGTTTCATTAGCGATAAGTAGCGTGTCTTGTATATGCTGGGCAATTATATTGCTTTCACGCTCTAATGTTCGCTCTGCGTGATAAGAGAATAATAGCGAGACGGACAGCAAAAATATCGTGCCAATAAGGATGCTTGGTATCGCTAACTTGAAGGATAGTGATGTAGTTAGCTTATTCATTTACGTTTGTTGCCACGTCAGTATATGCCCAGTGCTATTCAATGAGGTTAGGGGCTAGGCAATTGACTGATATGTGTCAGGAGTGTGCTGACGTCGATAATTGCTTCGTTAAAGCTTGCCCCTCCTTAAAAATAGCATAACTGTGCATTTTCGCCGTAAAAATGGAGGAATAATTCTTAGGGATAGATCGGTTTTCTTGAGCTATCAGCGTCAAGTGAGAGTGTTATTGCGTTATGAAAGCGGGAG
>NZ_LWGA01000165.1:0-1532 GCF_001635235.1 Oleiphilus sp. HI0117
TGGCCAATACAAGCTGCTCATTCAATTTTCTTTCTCGAAGTTGATACTTGAGCAAAATCCCGAAATCAATCAGCACATCTAGCCTTTTCAATTGCAGCAAGTGAATCCCATGCTCCAAGCCCTTCAGCTTGATTGTCGCTACGTCTCCAGACTTAATCAGGCTCATCACTTCAGGGTGATAAACATAACCGTTATAGATTCCTAGAGTTGTTCCTTTAAGGTCATTGTATGAATGAAGCTTCAAGCTAAGTTCTGGACGAACAAGAAATCTGTCTGCCCCATCAAATAAAACAGGGGACCAATGATAGGAAGAAGGTAATTCCTTCCAAATAGGGCTCGTCAAACAATCCACATCGATGTCACCTGACTGCAATTGTTGCTCAATTCGCAAGACTGGAAGTTTCACAAACTCGGCTTGCAATCCCGCTTCGGAAGAAATCTGGTCGGCCAGATCTTTGATAATGCCAGAATGGACTACACCATCATGTTCAATAACAAAAGGTGGCTTCGCATCATCCCAATAACTGAACTTAAGAGTCTCTGCGCTAACGTTCCCTACTGAAAAAAGCAATACCAGCAAGCCTAGCTTCGATGTAATCTCTCTCATCACTCCACTCCTCCGTATACTTTCATTATTGGAAGGAAATAGTAATTAAGCAATATCTTTCACTAAAAATACCAAATTGATCTAGCTTTACTTGAGTCGAATCAAGAGTCCGTTTTACTTATTTACCACAGACCTGACAGCCTGAGTCTTTCTTCAGTTTCAACGTCCGCCACTCCATCGAAGTAGCATCCAGCATCATTAAGCGCCCTTTTAAAGAACATCCTAGGCCACTCAGTACCTTAATAGCCTCCATTGCCTGCATGCTCCCTATAATGCCAACCAACGGCGCCATAACACCTGACGTTGAGCAGGTAAGCTGCTCGTCATCCCCTTCAGCATACAAACACTGATAACACGGTGCTTCATCGTCACGCATATCGAAAACACTTACCTGCCCTTCCATTCGAATCGCGGCACCAGACACTAGAGGCTTTGCTTCTTCGACACATGCTCTATTGACCGAGAATCGAGTTGTGAATGTGTCGCTGCAGTCCAAAACCAAGTCAACTCTGGCGACAGCAGACCGTAACCCCTCCTCATCCAGACGTTTGGCAAGTACCTTCACTTCAACATGAGGGTTTATATTGCCAAGCATTTCAGCCGCGGAGTCTACTTTCATTTTTCCTAACGAGCTTTCGCCATGTAGAATTTGGCGCTGCAAGTTGGAAACATCAACATGGTCATCATCAACGATAGTTATGCAGCCAACACCTGCTGCTGCAAGATACATCGCAACCGGGCTACCCAAGCCACCCGCACCAATAATAAGTACTTTTGCATTCTTGAGCGCCAACTGCCCCGCAACATCGAATTTAGGCAACATGATCTGCCGGCTATATCGCAATAACTCCGGATCACTTAACTCTTGATAAACTTCGCGACTTTGCTGCTCGCTCACAATTCACCTCTATACAGATATAAAACT
>NZ_LWGA01000166.1:0-5160 GCF_001635235.1 Oleiphilus sp. HI0117
GCAATACGAGAAAATTAAGCCATTCTTGATTAATGATACGCCAGCACCTGCTATTGAGCGTATACAGACGCCTCAAGATCGTGAAAAGCTGGATGGATTGTATGAATGTATCTTATGTGCTTGTTGTTCAACAGCTTGCCCATCATTCTGGTGGAATCCTGACAAGTTTGTCGGGCCATCAGGTTTGTTACAGGCATACAGATTTTTGGCTGACTCACGTGATACTGCTACGGCAGAGCGTTTAGCTGATTTGGATGACCCTTTCAGTGTTTTCCGTTGTCGGGGTATCATGAACTGCGTTAGCGTTTGTCCTAAGGGGCTTAATCCAACGCGAGCTATTGGTCATATTAGAAATATGTTGTTGCAGCGCTCAACTTAATAGTGCTGAAGACGGTAGTGGTCAGGGTAGACTTTCTGCCGTCGAGACATAATCAATTGCAATAATCTGCAAGTTTTGAATTTATGTCTATAATCAAGTGATGAATCCTTTCAGACCTAGTGCTTTAGCCTAGGTCTGAAAACTTAGGAAACTGTAAAGTAAGCCCAAAAAGCCGAATTTGCAGTTCGCTGAGAAATAATAACCACTGGGGAATCGGGTAACACCCGTATTATCTTTGAGGCAGCAGTCATCCGAGCCTGTTATGTAGGGCGTTACAAGGCGAAATCGCTTTTTATCGTTAGGCTACGTATAGGTATCTTAGAGATACATATTGGCCGCCAATAAGATAGTGCCTGGTATTCGCATTTACTGCTAACTAAGGCGAGCTTTTAATGCAAGAAAGCATCATGGAACAACTCTGGCGGACATCTCACTTGTCTGGCGGAAATTTAGTATACGTTGAACAGCTGTACGACGCTTATTTGGCTGATCCTAACAGCGTCTCTGAAGAATGGCGAAGCTACTTTGACCAACTCCCAAGAGTTAATGGTCATGCTAAGAAAGACATCCCTCATTCGACCATTCGTGAACAGTTTCTCCACCTTTCCAAAAACAAATACGCAAGTCACGAACTGACTACTCCCGCAAGCGCAACCTCTGAGCACGATAAGAAGCAAGTTAAAGTCGCTCAATTGATTAACTCCTATCGAATTCGTGGCCACCAGGCAGCAAAGCTTGATCCCTTAGGTTTGATGGAGCGGGTTGATGTTCCTGATTTGGAGCTTGAATATCACGGTTTGAGCGAGGCCGACCTGGATACCGAATTTCAGATTGGTAACTTGGTCTTCGGTTCCGATGAGTTGAGTCTTCGAGAGATTGTTAACGGACTGAAAGAAACCTATTGCTCATCGCTTGGCGCTGAGTACATGCATATCGTAGACACAGATATTCGTACATGGTTTCAAGAGCGTATTGAGTCAGTAAAAGGTAAGCCCAATTACGAATTTGATACGCGCTACCATCTGCTAGAGCGTTTAACAGCAGCAGAAGGCTTAGAAAAATATCTTGGCTCTCGTTACCCAGGTACCAAACGCTTTGGCTTGGAGGGTGGTGAAAGTCTGATCCCGATGATGGATGAGCTGATTCAGCGTGCCGGTGGTTATGGTGCTAAAGAAATCGTTATAGGTATGGCTCACCGTGGTCGCCTAAACGTTTTGGTGAATACGCTTGGTAAAAACCCGAAAGACTTGTTCGATGAGTTTGACGGTAAAAAACTCCATGATATTGGTTCCGGTGACGTTAAATACCACCAGGGCTTTTCATCGAATGTGATGACGCCAGGTGGCGAAGTGCATCTAGCCTTATCGTTTAACCCCTCACATCTTGAGATTGTTTCTCCGGTTGTTGAAGGCTCGGTTCGAGCGCGCCAGGGTAGAAGGGAAGATGAGCGTCGGGATTCTGTCGTACCTATTATCATGCATGGCGATGCTGCGTTTGCAGGTCAGGGTGTGGTGATGGAAACCTTCCAGATGTCACAAACTCGTGGTTATGGTACGGGTGGTTCCGTACATATTATTATTAATAACCAGGTTGGCTTTACCACCAATAAGCGTGAAGACACGCGCTCAACAGAGTATTGTACCGACGTTGCAAAGATGATCGAAGCGCCAATCTTGCATGTAAATGGTGATGACCCCGAAGCTGTTTTGTTTGCTACTCAGGTTGCAATTGATTTCCGCAATCAGTTTAAGAAAGATGTCGTTATTGACTTGTTCTGCTATCGCCGTCGTGGTCATAACGAGGCGGATGAGCCTTCGGGCACGCAGCCATTAATGTATCAAGTGATCAAGAGCTTGAAGACAACTCGTTCTATCTACTCTGAGCGCTTACTTGAAGAGCAGGTGATCTCACAAGAACAGTCTAAAAAGCTTGAAAATGACTACCGTTCAGCACTAGAGAACGGTGATCATGTTACCAAGAGTTTGGTTCTGGAACCGAATAAGTCTATGTATGTTGACTGGACGCCATTCATTGGCCATGAGTGGACAGCTAAGGCTAAGACTTCGGTCAATGCCAAAACCTTGCAGCGTTTAGGTAAAAAGCTAGGTGCGATACATGAAGGCTTTCCTATTCAGAAGCAGGTTCAGAAGATCATTGAAGATCGAAATAAAATGAATCAGGGCGCAATGCCGCTGAACTGGGGTTATGGCGAGGTAATGGCTTATGCTAGTTTGCTAGCAGAAGGTCATGAAATTCGTATCTCAGGTCAAGATGTTGGTCGCGGTACCTTCTCTCATCGTCATGTTGTTTTACACAACCAGACAGATGGATCGACTTATGTGCCTTTGCAGAATATCAAAGAAGATCAGCCTAAGTGCGAGATTATCGACTCCTTGTTATCGGAAGAGGCGGTTCTTGCCTTTGAATATGGTTTTGCAACGACCAACCCTGGTGCACTCGTAGTTTGGGAAGCTCAGTTTGGTGACTTCGCAAACGGCGCACAAGTTGTTATTGACCAGTTTATTACCAGTGGTGAGTTAAAGTGGGGGCGCCTATGTGGCCTAACCATGCTACTACCTCACGGTTATGAAGGTCAGGGTCCTGAACACTCCTCCGCTCGCTTGGAACGCTACTTGCAGTTGTGTGCTGAGCATAATATCCAGGTTTGTGTGCCAACTACGCCAGCACAGGTGTTCCATATGCTTCGTCGTCAGGTTAAACGACCTTTGAGGAAGCCTCTGATCGCCATTACGCCGAAGAGTTTACTTCGTCACAAAGAAGCTACCTCAACGCTTGATGATTTGAGCTCAGGTACATTCCAGACAGTTATTGGCGATAGCTATGTTGATGATGTTCGCAATATAAAACGCGTCATTATGTGTAGCGGTAAGGTTTATTATGACCTGTTGAATTTCCAACAGCATAATGAAATTACTGATACTGCGGTGATTCGTATCGAGCAATTGTATCCGTTCCCTGGGGATGATCTTAAGGCCATCTTGGAACAGTACCCGAAAGCAAGTGATGTTGTTTGGTGTCAGGAAGAGCCCCAAAATCAGGGTGCATGGTATCCAACGCAGCATAGAATGCGTCGAGTGCTCAAAGAAATTGATGAAAAAATATATTTAAGATACGCCGGACGTAAAAGCTCCGCTGCTCCTGCTGCAGGCTATATTTCGGTACATGTTGAAGAACAAAATGCGCTAGTTAACCAAGCGTTTGATGTTGAATAGTTTAATAAGGATTGGAAATGTCTACAGAAATTAAAGCCCCAACCTTCCCAGAGTCAGTCGCGGATGGAACAGTTGCCACTTGGCATAAGCAAGCTGGAGAGCAGGTATCGCGTGATGAACTCATCGTCGATATAGAAACTGATAAAGTCGTTCTTGAAGTCGTTGCGCCAGATGATGGTGTGATTGAATCTATTTTAAAGCAAGAGGGCGATATTGTCCTAAGTGGCGAAGTCATCGGTAAGTTTACAGCTGGCGCAAGCGGTACAAGTGCCGCAGCACCCGCAGCTGAAGCGGCTCCGGCGGCGACTGAAGAGTCGGCCCCTGCTGCCGAAGTTATCATGAGCCCGGCTGCTAAAAAATTGGTGCAAGAAAATAGTCTTGATCCGTCAGCTATTGCAGCAAGTGGTAAAGACGGTCGTTTGACAAAAGAGGATGTTGTTGCGCACCTTGCAACTGCTACTAGTGCACCTGCTCTGGCCGCTGCTGCGCCAGCTAGTAAGCCAGTATCGGCCCCTGCTGCGCCAGTAGCGCTTGATCTTGGCGCTCGCGCTGAAAAACGAGTGCCTATGACTCGCTTAAGAGCAAGCATTGCACGTCGATTGTTGGATGCAAGTCAAAATACTGCCATGTTGACCACCTTTAATGAGGTTAACATGAAGCCCTTAATGGATCTTAGAAAACAATATAAAGAGTTGTTTGAGAAGAAGCATGATGGCACTAAGCTTGGTTTCATGTCCTTATTCGTTAAAGCAGCTGCTGAAGCCTTGAAGCGCTTCCCGGCAGTTAATGCGTCAATCGATGGTGATGAAATTGTTTATCATGGTTATCAGGATATTGGTGTAGCGGTATCAAGTGATAAAGGCCTGGTAGTACCAGTCTTACGCGATGCAGATGGTATGAGCTTGGCAACAATTGAAGGATCAATCAAAGAGTATGGTCAAAAAGCCCGTAACGGTAAGCTCTCTATTGAAGAAATGACAGGCGGTACTTTCACTATTTCTAACGGTGGTGTATTCGGTTCCTTGATGTCTACGCCAATCTTGAATCCGCCTCAAACGGCGATTTTGGGTATGCATAAGATTCAAGAGAGACCTATGGCTGTTAATGGTGAGGTTGTGATCTTGCCGATGATGTACCTTGCTTTGTCTTATGACCATCGAATGATTGATGGTAAAGAAGCTGTTCAGTTCCTGGTTGCGATCAAGGAAATGATTGAAGATCCAGCTAGAATTCTTCTAGAAATTTAAGTCGAGAACCGGGAGATAAATATAAATGTCAAATAAGTATGATGTAATCGTAATTGGTTCTGGTCCGGCTGGATATGTTGCTGCAATTCGTTGTGGTCAGCTTGGCTTAAAGACTGCGTGTGTTGAAAAGTGGACATCTGAGACAGGTAAGCAGATTCTTGGTGGTACCTGTTTGAACGTGGGTTGTATCCCTTCAAAAGCCTTGCTTGAGTCTTCACATAAGTATGAAGAGGCGAAGCATGATTTTGACGTGCACGGTATTGGCCTGGACGATTTGAAGATTGACGTGCCTAAGATGATT
>NZ_LWGA01000167.1:0-730 GCF_001635235.1 Oleiphilus sp. HI0117
ACTTCCGCCTGCACGGCCTTGTGGAACAGAGCGCTCGATATCGCGAACAATATAAGCTTCACCATTCATTTCAACGGCAGCGTTCTTCTTAATTTCACTTGCTTTAGGCATTCGTTTTAACTCCTGAATATTGTTTTGGCNCTATTATAGTCGGGTAAACTTGGAATTGATAAGGTGAAGTAATAAAAGAGTTTCATATCTATCTCTATAAGCAACGTTATTTTGCATGATACACAAACTTAAATTTAATGACCCAATATGTGTAAAATAGCCGCCCCAACTCACAGGAAATATTAATGATCTTTGGTTTGCTAATTTTATGTGCGATAAGCATCTTCGCTTCATTAGTCACTGAACTGTTTAACATTCCGGTACCTGGTGCGATTCTAGGCCTGCTGTTATTGACCGGTATATGTGTATTACGGGGCAAAACAGGGGCCTCTTTAGACTGCTCCAGCCAAGTACTGACTATTCTGATTCCTTTGCTAATCATGCCTTCGTGTATTGGCATTATGGATCACTGGCACCTGATAAAAAAAGAATGGCTAGCGATTCTGATAGCAATTTCCAGCAGCGTTATCTTTACCCTAGTGACCACGCCTTGGCTGATCGAAAAGCTAGAAAAAAGCCAAGAACTTGAGGAGTCTTAGCGGTGGAACTAATGTCTGAATTTAAGCTCCCCTACTTCTTTGACCTGTCTATGATATTAACAACAGCAGCCGTTTACTGG
>NZ_LWGA01000168.1:0-751 GCF_001635235.1 Oleiphilus sp. HI0117
AAACGTCTTCCTTCTGGCCTATACCAGTTCCGTTCAGGTACTGGTCATGAGCGTTGTGTATTCGATTGTATCGGTGCGCTTAATGCTGGTGCTGACTTGCTTTGGATCGAAACTGCAGTACCAACTGTACACGAGATCAAAGGCATGATGGACGACGTACGTAAAGTACACCCAGATGCGAAGCTTGTTTATAACAACTCTCCATCTTTCAACTGGACCTTGAACTTCCGTCAGCAAACTTATGATACATGGGTAGAAGAAGGTAAAGACGTATCTGCATACGATCGTAACAACCTGATGTCTGCTGAATACGATGAGTCTGAGTTGTCTGCAGTTGCTGACGAACGTACTCGTACATTCCAAGCGGATACTGCTCGTGAAGCGAACGTATTCCACCACTTGATTACTCTACCAACTTATCACACGACTGCATTGTCTGTTGATAACTTGGCTCAGAACTACTTTGGTGATATGGGTATGTTGGGTTACGTTGCTGGCGTTCAGCGTAAAGAGATCCGTCAAGGCATTGCATGTGTTAAGCACCAAAACATGTCAGGTTCTGACATCGGTGACGACCACAAAGAGTACTTTGCTGGTGAGCGTGCTCTTAAGGCAGGCGGTGCTAAGAACACTTCTAACCAGTTCTCTTAATCTGAGACTGGCTAGTTAAGCTTTTTTGATAATGTATTATTGAAAGATGCTTAATGTGTTTAGAAAAAGGCGACTCTAGAGTCGCCTTTTTTGTGGAGAT
>NZ_LWGA01000169.1:0-1246 GCF_001635235.1 Oleiphilus sp. HI0117
ATATTTTATGAAGTATTAACACTGTCAACTTACCCACTAGTAACACATGCTGGGACTGAAGCAGCCAAGCAAGGCGGCAGAACTTACCTCGGCATCTTGCTTAGTACATCAATCGCATTTTTACTCTTTGCTGTCTTGGGTACTTACAGCTTAACAGGCACATTGGATTTCCAAGCAGGTGGAATTTTTGATAATTCACACAGCAAGGCCGTCCTTAGCGTTCTACTCGTTCTATTCTGCTATGGCATTGGTAAAGCAGCCATTATGCCTTTCCATCGCTGGCTACCTGCCGCAATGGTTGCGCCAACACCGGTTAGTGCACTGCTACACGCTGTCGCTGTCGTAAAAGCGGGCGTGTTTAGTATCCTAAAAATAATTATTTATATCTTCGGGATCGACCAGCTTAAAGAGCTCGCAACCACAGATATTATGCTCTATATCGGCGCTGCCACGATACTGCTCTCGTCTTGCATTGCTATGACTAAGGACAACCTGAAAGCTAGACTGGCCTACTCTACAGTAAGTCAACTAAGCTACATTGTCGTGGGTGCTCTGCTTGCTTCATCTATCGCCCATGCCGGTGCTGCCTTACATATCGCCACACATGCTGTTGGTAAAATCACCCTCTTCTTCTGCGCCGGTGCAATTATGGTTGCCAGTCACAAAAAGAACATCAGCGACATGGTGGGACTTGGCCGGCAAATGCCACTCACCTTTGCTGCTTTTGCGATTGGTGCAATAAGTATAATTGGCCTTCCTCCTATGGCAGGAACCTGGAGCAAGTGGTATCTGACAATGGGCGCTCTTGAATCTGACAAGCTCATCATTGTCGCCGTGCTAATGATAAGTTCCTTGCTTAATATCGCTTATCTTTTGCCCATCCCAATCAAAGCATTCTTTAATACCCAAGCAAAAGAATCTAAGCCTTGGGCATGGTCGGACACTAAAGAGGCTCCGTTACCAATTTTAATAGCACTTGGCGTGACTTCGTTTGGATGTCTTGCCTTGTTCTTCTATCCTCAACCCCTGATCGATCTAATAAATTTGATTCCAGGTGTATCAACGAATATGGGGGAAGGCTAAATGTCTGATCATCACTCTTCAGATGGCTGGTTCGACAAGCCAGAAAACGTCAAAAAGATGTTAAAAGTATTTTATGTCGCATGTGCTTTGCTAGTGATTGCTGACTTTATTGTTCACCGCCATATTTACCACAGCTGGGAGAACTTCCCTGCTTTTTATGCCA
>NZ_LWGA01000170.1:0-975 GCF_001635235.1 Oleiphilus sp. HI0117
CGGCAGACTCGTTTGATAGATCTGGTCACCACCAATGATCATCACTTCCGACTGACCGTCAATATCACAAACCGACTCTCCTAAATCAAAAGCCTGCTCAAGAGAGTGCACGACTTTCACGCCTTCAGCCGACCAGCTTTCATTTCGCGTTATAACGATATTGCATCGACCTGGAAGCGGCTTACCAATCGACTCATAGGTTTTACGCCCCATTAGAATCGGCTTGCCCATCGTCACTTGTTTAAAGTACTTAAGATCATTGGGCAAATACCAAGGCAGCTTGTTGTTAATGCCGATAACTCGGTTTTCTGCCATCGCGACGATCATGGAGCGCTTCATTGTTTCTTCCTACTCGATATATATTTAAACTGAAAAAGGGTACTGGATACTGTCATGCGACTCATAGCCGACGACTTCAAAGTCAGCGGTCGTCACCCAGGTTTCAAGGTCTTCGAGTGACTTGATATCAGGGTTGATATTTAGTCTCGGAGAAGCGAAAGGCTCACGCTTTAGCTGCACATCTCGCATCAATTCTAACTGGTTCTCGTAGATATGAGCATTGACTATTTTGTGGTAAGCCTTACCGGCTTTATGCCCCGTGATCTGTGCCATTAGAGCAAGCAGAACATAGACCTGAACCTGATTGAAATTCAGCCCCAGCGGCACATCACAAGAACGCTGATAACTAGTCAAATACAGTGTATCCCCTAGCAAAGAAAATGTGTGCGTATGCATGCAAGGGCGCAGACAACCCATTTCGAACTCGCCCGGGTTATAGAAGCTTAGAATTTCTCCGCGGTCATCGACCCCTTTCGAAAGGTTATCGACGATCTTTTTAAGCTGGTCTAATGGCGTGCCATCCGGCTTTTGCCACGCCCGGCCCTGAACGCCGTATACTCGCCCCATATCATCCTCACCTTTACGATGCGGATTATTCAACCAGGCTTCATTCTCATTGGCATTAGCATTCCAGGT
>NZ_LWGA01000171.1:0-726 GCF_001635235.1 Oleiphilus sp. HI0117
TGTAGCTGAGTAGATACCAAGGAAATATCCTCAATATTTTTGTGAAGAAAATTACCCTGCGATAAATAAGGTGAAAGCTCCACCATTGCTTTGCTAAGCACCTTGAGCCAGTTATCGGTACTTTTAAGACCGCCTTGAACCGTAAAATGATTGAGTGCCTTATCTGCCAAATGGTGCCCTTCATCCAGTACCAAAATAGACTGCTCGGGTGCTGGCAATATAACGCCACCACCCAAAGCCAGATCTGATAACAAAAGATCATGATTAACCACGACAATGTCAGCATTGTCCCAGGTCTTTCTGCTTTCATAATAAGGGCAAGAATTAAAATAGCTGCAACGGCGCTTGCTGCACTGCTGATTATCAGTCGATAGACTGCGCCAAACTTCAGGTTCGATCACGCTTTCCCAGGTATCTTTGTCGCCATCCCAAGCTCCTGAAGCGTATTTAGATAGATACACCTCTAGCTCAGATTTATCGGTAGAAACGCTATCTTCCTGGGTTAGAAATAGCGGTAACGCAGTAGTATCGCTATTGGCATTATCAAGCTGTTGATCCAGCTTGCTCAGACAAAGGTAACGACCCCGACCTTTTGCCAGGGCATAGTTGAAATCAAGGCCGGAGTATTTCGCTAGCTCAGGTAGGTCCTTGCTCATGACCTGATCTTGCAAAGCGGTTGTAGCGGTAGAAACGATAACTTTTCTACCTTGCGCTAAAGCAAGAGGG
>NZ_LWGA01000172.1:0-801 GCF_001635235.1 Oleiphilus sp. HI0117
CCGGACATTCTGGATGGCACACCAATATTGGATATCAAACCCTATATTGATTATGCGGACGCTACCTCGGACTCGCGCTGCGGATTTGCAGAAGAACCACCAAAGCCAAGGCTAAAAGTAGTTTTAAACAAACCCTTTAAGGATAAAGCACAGCAATTATCGAGTTCGTACCCCGATGACCTATTGGCATTAATAGTCGAAGTTATTTCATATGATCCGCGGCCTGCATACAAACAAGATCAAGAAGATGAGAAGCTTTATAAGCTTAGACTATACGATTTGGATATTAGCTTCTCGGTAGAAGATGGTTTTGCGACAATAAGCGACATCGAGAAGCAATTGAGTTAGCGTGCTGCAAGAATTGTTAGCGCTTCTTTAGACTTATCTAAAAACCGATGAAAGCCTTCAAAATAACTTGTATTGAGCTCTCTCGAAGTCTGCCCCATATCCGCATAGATAAACCCGATTCGTTTACGGCCAGTGGCTAAAGGCGATATAAAAAACCTTTTCTGACCTGTAATACCTAGGTATTCGGGCGATATAAATTGCGTTATGTGCTGGTAGTCCGAGTTACCTATCCAGGCAGCCTGATCACGTTCAAACAGGTTAAACAAGAAACCCGAACGGCTTCTTTCATATCGAACAACAAACTTCTCTCGCCACTTCTCCGTGCTCTGCCCTGAAGCATATTTAACGACTACCCTCTGGTGCTCTTTATCAAATATTGCCAAGGCGACGCGCTCAAGGCCGATGCCTTTATGAAGCCCTTGCAAGCAAAGCTTAAACACCTCATTGATATTA
>NZ_LWGA01000173.1:0-1034 GCF_001635235.1 Oleiphilus sp. HI0117
CTCCGCTTTGCGTGTAATCTCGAAAGGTCTCACCGGCATAGGATTCGAGCGTCTCTTGAATGACACCATTAAGATCAAAGATCGAGTCGCCCAGAGTAATAACGTCATTGCGATCTGCCACTTCTTCGTAAGGGTTACCTGTACAACCGACAACACTCACAGAAACTATACAGGCAGCTGCAAATTTGACAGCCTTAGCCATCTTCACTGGCAGGTCTATCAATTTTTTTTGTTTTAATCTAATCATTTTGCTTCTCCAGCTTTTTGATTGTTTTATGGAGAAACAACGATAACGCAGTCATGAATTTTTTTAGGTATAGGATTACGTACAGATCTCATAGATCAGTGCGCAATTTGCCTTAGGGTTCATTGCACATTCGTCTGGCCAAATCATCTCTAGCGTGCTGAATAAGTGTTAAAGGATCTCGCGCTACGGAAGTGAAAACATGCAAACCACCTAAAGGCATAATGCCCTTCTGTGTTATTTCACCGATAGACCGACAATAGTGCTTCAGGTTCCCGGCCGCATCCGGTTGTGAGGTTGAAGGCATCAATATCGCCACTTCATTTCGATCCAAACTAACAAGACTAAATGCGCTATCCAACTCTGTTGATAAGCACGCTTTAACCTCATCACGCCACTGAGACTCTATTCGCAACAATGCAAGGGCATGTGACGCTTGGTCGTCTCTGCCAATCAAATCAGTCAGGCGCGCTTCTAAACCTTTTTGGTTTAACAAACCTGTTTCAGTATCATGAACATCCAACCATTTCCTCTCATCTACAATAGTTGGTTCAGCTAAAGGTGTCGCGATGACCAAAACTTGCCGAGACGAGATAGAGACAGACTCTTCCTGCTCTCCATAAACAGGCGTATAACGCCAAGAAAGGCAGTGCTGATGCCCTGACACAGAAGTGATATAAGCAACATGTTCAAACTCTGACAAAACCCCTCTAGTGATATCCTCAAGCCGCCGGGAGACTAAGCCCCCCTTAGCCTGAATGAGAGAATCCAACGAGCTCCCTTCGAGACT
>NZ_LWGA01000174.1:0-806 GCF_001635235.1 Oleiphilus sp. HI0117
ATATAAAAATGCGGTGAAGAAGTCGGGTGGCGAAGCCTCTTCAATTGTTCAATATGCCGAGATGTTGATTAAATTAGGGCAATATGACGCGGCGCTTAGCTTATTGGAGCAGGTGAGTACCGACAAGGATGAAAGTTACTATGTCGCACTGGTTGAGTCTTATCAAGGTAAGCACAAGTACTTATCTGCTGAGCTTGTTCTGGATGAGCACTTAAGTGGCAATAGCGTTGAGCTTCAAATGCTTCGTGCGCATAACTTGTTAGGTTTGAACGAGCTTGAACAAGCAGTCAATGCCTATCAGAAAATTCTTAATGACGAGGCAGGGAATGACCTCGCTACCCTAGGAAAAGCAACTGCTTTAGTAAGATCTAACCAGGTAAAAGAATCGAAAGGCTTGCTTAATTCCATACCTAAGGGTGCCAAGGCTTTTAGTAAAGCAAGAATTCTATTGGCTGGTATTGCAATTGGTGAACAGAACCTGGAACAGGCCGAAGATATTCTGACCGATTTGCTTTCTACTATGGATAATACAGATATTATTGAGCCGGAAAAAGCCGTTGTATTAGAACGGCTATCTTATGTTTTGACTCGCCAAGGCCGTTCTAACGAAGCCTATATTTACACCAAACTGTTATCCGAAGCCTTCCCGGGTTCAAATGAAGTAAAAGAGAAATATCAGCTTGCGGTCGAGAAAATGCAAGCAGGCGAATTGGATGCGTCTAAAGCAACTTTGATCGAGATATTAAATGATTATCCCTCATACAAGCTAGCGACTCAGCTACTAGGTATTATTAGCTATTTGGAAG
>NZ_LWGA01000175.1:0-1015 GCF_001635235.1 Oleiphilus sp. HI0117
GTAGATGCTTAAGGTTTCGCCCTGTATGGCCCGTTGATACGCGTGCCATCATGCCCATGGTCATAACGCCAATAGCGCCGACAGCAAAAGCATGTATGGACAAATAAGGCGACAGTGAAAGTCTGGTTTCAAATACAAAAATTAAAAAGCCGATGGTAATTGAACCCAGGGTTACGAAGAAACTCCATAGCAAAGGGGATTTCCATATACCTGATGTATACCAGCCGATCATACGTATGGTCGTGATAATGACCATGAGTGCCGCAGCAGTCTGCGCGAGGGTGATATAGTTGGTAAAGAGGGTTGCGATAAAAAACACTAAAAAGACCAGCATACTTGAGATATCGAGAATTCTAGAGTTAAACAAGGTCACTTCGTAGCCTACCCCTCGTTCAATAAAAAGAGGAATAATCCGACGCCCGATGGTCAGGATCAGACCGACAACGATATAGAGGCCTGCGTAGAGGGATGTATGTGCACCTGAATCACTAAAACCAAGTGCTTGAGCATAGAAAAAGGCATTCCCGACTGCAATCAGCACTAGCTTCGAAAGAATCGCCATTTGACGCCATTGTTTGACTTGGATGATCGGCTTGGCAATAGCGTAGCCGAGACAAACGATAAAGATGAGGTCGAAGAATGCAGCGAGTGATAGTACGTTAATCAGCCACATTAGGCGTGCCAGGGCCCACAAAGAAAAGAGGATCATGAGCGGTTTGCCGTGAGGAGTCTGTAGGCCGGTCCAGTTTTTTACTGCGGTTAACAAAAAGCCGGCGATTACTGCCACGGCGTAGCCATAGATCATTTCATGAGCGTGCCATTGAAAAGGGCTGATGCTATTTGAATTAAAAGACCAGGCTTGGTTTAGAAAGAGTAACCATACGGCGATGCTGACTAAAGAAAGGAGGCTAGCACCGGCGAAAAATGCACGAAAGCCAAGGTTGAATAATGCTGGGTGTTGAGAGCTGAGCTCGTGTTTAGGTTGCATTGACGATTCCTATGCCAGCTAGTGAGG
>NZ_LWGA01000176.1:0-9567 GCF_001635235.1 Oleiphilus sp. HI0117
CGACCCTAATATTCTTTTAAGAACTTATGTTGCAGAAGAAACCATTTATGAACAAAGTCTTTTTATACTCTAGCTATTTTATCTTCGTCTTATTCGGGTTTAATGCATATGCTGAGGGAGAGAATACTGTCTCAATTGGAAAGTTTTCTGAATGGGGGCTGGAGGAATGGGAGTCGGTCGAATTCAATGATGAAACCTCTTATCGTTTGAAAGACGAAAGTGATAATCCCAAACTGAAGGTTTTGCATGCAATTAGTCAAGCTTCTGCTTCGGGTATGTTCAAGAAAATGAAAGTGAATATACAGAAGACTCCCTTTTTAAATTGGCGCTGGAAGGTCAATAAACCCTTAGCGAGTTTGCCTGAAGAAACGAAGCAAGGCGATGACTATGCTGCGAGAATCTATGTAGTCGTTTCTGATGGCTGGTTTTTCTGGCAAACCAAGGCCTTGAATTATGTCTGGTCGAGCCGGGAAGATGCGCCAGCAAGTTGGCCCAATGCTTATGCGCCTGACAACACTCTGATGATACCCTTACGAAATAATAGCGACGGCGCAGGGCAGTGGCATATAGAAAAACGAAATATTCAGGAAGATCTGAAAGCCTGGCTCGGCAAATCCTATGACGAAGTTGAGGCGATTGCGATTATGACTGATGCCGATGACTCCGGGTCGAATGCCGAAGCTGAATACGGTGATATATTCTTTTCGGAACGGTGATAGGGATTTCACGGATGGTCAAGTTGCTGAAATCCTGCAGTCTTAAAAACGCGCCATTCCCGTAGTCTTAAAGACGCGTCATTCCCGCAGTGTGTTAAGCGGGAATCCATTTTGCTTGATGCGCCGTGCTAGGTATCATGGATCCCGGCTGAAGAGCACACCGGGATGACGATAGTGCACCCTAATGCCAAACAACCGCTTGGCGTGCTTCATACCAATCATCCAAATGAGGCTTGTAACTCGACTCAATAACATCTCGCTTCATCTTCATCGTCGGTGTTAGGTGCCCGCTGGCGATGCTCCACTCATCACTGACAATCGTCACGAACTTGATATGCTCATGAGGGTCAAGTGTAGAGTTTACGTCCTTGATTAAAGATTGAAAGCTAGAGGCAAGCTCTGCTTTAAAGTCATCACAGCTTGTTTTTTTGGCCGATGATTCGGCTAATACTACCAATGCGTGAGGTTGTGGGTACTCAGCGCCCGATACACAAACCATCTCAATGTCTTGATGGCCAATAATCTTATTCTCTATTGGCGCTGGCGCAACGTATTTACCTTTACTGGTTTTAAATATTTCTTTGGTTCGTCCGGTAATCTTAAGGCGTTTAAGTTCATCAATTTCACCACGATCCCCGGTTTTCAAATAGCCATCTTCAGTGAACTCAGCCTTGGTTTTCGCCTCATCCTTGTAGTAACCCATCATCAGGGTAGGGCTCTTGATTTGAATTTCACCTTGCTCACTGATTCGACAATCAACACCAGGTAAAGGTTCACCTACGTAACCAAGGCAACTTCTGCCTGGCTGGGACATATGAGAATAACCAAAGTTTTCAGACATGCCGTAGCCTTCGAGGAGTTCAAGACCAAGCTTTTGGTACCAGGCAATCGTATCTTGACTTAGTGGTGCAGAGCCACTCGCAGCATAGCGTACATCCTGCAGACCAAGCGTCTTCAATACGCGTTTTTTCATATAGCCTGACAGTAAAGGAATCTTCATCAAACGATCGAGCTTTTGTTTTGGCATCTTGGCAAAGACACCTGTCTGGAATATTGTCCAAATTCGAGGAACCGCCAGGAACAAGGTAGGGTTTGCTCGGTTCAAGTCAGCGACAAAGGTATCGAGTTTGTCGGCGAAAAATAATTGAAAGCCAACAGATATAGAGGCCATTTCGACTACAAAACGCTCCATCACGTGTGCCAAAGGAAGGTAAGAAAGCATTCTGTCTTGATCAGTCACTTTTAATGAGGCTATCGCGCCTTGTGCAGCATAGGCCATGCTATGGAAAGATAGCATCACGCCTTTGGGGTTCCCGGTGCTACCAGAGGTATAAACAATCGTGGCGATTTCATCTGCTTCGCGAGCTGTATTTTCACTTAAGGCTTCATTCTTTGCGACAATCTGATCCCAGCTAGTATACTTTTGCTGCACTTCTTCCGGGCTTAAGTCAAAGGAAATACAGGGTAAGCTTTCTGGAATACCGTCTTTCATATCGTCCCAATCATCAAGCTTACCAGCGAATAGGACTTGTGCTTCGGAATGCTCAAGTATATAGCTGACGGTATCGGCGTTTAGGGTTGGGTAGAGCGGAACGGTAACGTGTCCTGCCATCCAGATTGCCCAATCCGCCATGACCCACTGAGCGCAGTTTTTTGACAGTAATGCTATGTGGCTCTTGGCTGGTAAATTAAGAGTCTTCAAATAGTTCGCCATCTTTCTGGCTTCAGATACGGCTTGTTGCCAGGTATAGGTTTTAACTTGTCCATTGCCAAGAGGTTGCGTGAGGTAAATGTCCTGGGCCTTTTCCTTTTCCCAGCGATAAACATGTTCAAGTGCGAGTGGAATCTTTCTATCGTTCATTATTATTCCTTTGTAAACGTAGCTATTAGATTGTTATTGGTTTTTAAATTCTGCAGGAGAATTGTACAGATAAGGAGCGTTAATCCCTTGACCCTAGGTTTTAAAATATTGACGCTGGGTTGCACTTGTGGAAGGCTCAACCTAAAGGTTGGGCAGCTACAACAAGCTCAATTGGTCACTAGTAATCTCGTTATATGAGGTGCCTAAGAAGCTGACTACACCATCGACAATAGGTGCGATTTGTCTGGCGAGATACAGGTCATAATCAAGTGGTGATACAAGGTGTTCTATAGGCTCAGGCCCATTCACGGTATAACAATAAGAGACCCAGCCGCCATTTTCATAACGTGGCGCCTTGCCTTCGCTGACTAGCCACTCGTCAGCTTTTTTGGCGGCTTGGGCATGAGGGGGTATATTCGAGGTGTAATCTCTGAGTTTTCTTCTTAAGCGCTTTCGATAGATCAACTGGTCGTCGTATTGCCCGCTTCGTATCCCGCTAAGTAATTGTTTGAATAACTAGGCAACTCGGGTTATTCTAAATTAAGACTGTTTGTCTTCTTTGTACTCTTCAGACTGCAATTTACCAATCCCTTTTAAACGATCTCTAGGATTGACGAGCATTGGTCTGGTTAGAAGTAAGTTGTTTGGATATATAATAACTTCACGCGCTTCACTGATTAGTTTAGTGCTGAATAAGTTAATTTCAGAAATATACCCCTCGACGTAATTATCGCCATCAATCACTCTGACGAAGTTGCCACGCCTGAATGACTTTTGCACTAAAAGAATAAAAAATGAGGTGATGTTACTTAGTACCGACCACCCGGCGAATAACGCCACACCAGTGACCGCCAGAATACTGGCAGACAATGTCAGGAGTCCTTTGAAGTCAAAACCCCATACAAATAGAGTGACTACCACTGTTCCGATTAACAGCAACACATTTACTGCAGCGAGCGCGGTTTCTTTCGATTTGTCTTTTAGATTTCCGTGCTCTGCATGTGCGATGATTCGTGGTCGTAGTACGTATTTAAAAAAGCCGTAGATAATGATGATAACCAACGTTAGCAACACATTTACTTTGTACATTGAAAACCAGGCCAAAAGCTCATCAAACATTTTTTACCTCAAGAATACTTTGCTTCAACTTCATACTTGTTGTCTGTCTACGAGCATAAGCTATTCATAGTTTACGCTCATTCTATCTTCACTCTGGATATACTCCGACTCGGGGTCCACAAGCGCTCGTCCTGCCATTGCGGTTCGACCCAGCAACATAGGATATCGCATATTAGAGCGGTCAGTTAAGGTGATAGGTATCGTCCAATGACTTTTCCCAATGCAGACACTCGCTTCAATCAAGCAACGCTTCTCTTTAGCCTCATTATTGGTCTTAACAAGCCTTTTGTCGATGAGTTTTGCTGACCGTCTACTCGCCCTTCGGTCAGGAAAGACATCCTTTGGTAAATCAAAACTGACCCAAGTTTCATTATCCCTCTCTTCATACTCAATATTTTCGACGTGCAAAGATGAGTTGTTAGCGCCGGTGTCAACTCTTACCTGAACGTTGAATAAATGTAGTCCAGGTAGGTCAGCGTACTCGACTGCACCTAGTAAGATCTTTCCATCCAGGTATTTCGCGAAGGAACTTCCCACAATTGTTTGCTCCTCACTTAGATTTCTATTCTTGGAAAAGTTATCATGGCTCATTTAACAATACCTCGGATTCACTGACCAAATTGTCATTCATTAGTTCTAGATTTTCAGCCACTTCGTTTGGCTTGGAAAAATAAGCAATATGAAATAATGCTTCACCCTCCTGTGCTAATGGGATGTTCTGTTTACCAATAATAATACCCTTAGCATGACTCGTGATGGTGTCTAATACTCGACCAAACGGGTCTTGAATATCTGCCAGCGCATCGCCTTTCTCCACGAGCTCACCAAGCGTTCTTTTATAACGGATAAAGCCACTGTCAGTTGACCTTACCCATCCTGACTGCCTAGCAATAAAAGGTTCATATTTAAGCTTGCTTCGTCGTTTGGTAAGCATATCTAATGAACGCATAACGTTAACGATGCCTCTTACACCCGCACGAATAGATAATTCATCAAATCGCAATGCTTCACCTGCTTCATATAAAAGTACTGGTACGCCCAGTTCTCCAGCAGATTCTCTCAACGATCCATCCCTTATATCGGCATTAAGTACAACAGGCACGCCAAAGGCTTTTGCAAGTTCATTTGTTCTTTCATCATCTAAATTTGCTCGTATCTGTGGCAGATTTGAGCGATGAATCGCACCTGTATGTAAATCAATCCCGTAGTCCGATTTTGAAACGATCTCTTTCAGAAACTGGTTTGCAATTCTTCCTGCTAACGACCCTTTAGTCGAGCCGGGGAAGCTTCTGTTTAAATCTCTTCTGTCAGGTAGATAGCGGCTTTGTGAAATGACGCCATAAACATTTACAATGGGGACTGCTATGAGCGTTCCCTTCATTCCTCTAAGTTGTTTACCTTGAATTAGGCGACTAATAATCTCAGTACCATTTAACTCATCACCATGAATCGCAGCGCTAACGAACAATACCGGGCCATCTTTTTTACCGTGTTTCACGTATACCGGCATCGACATTTCGGTGTCGGTATACAGCGCAACGGTGGGCATTTCAATGTATGCTGATTCACCCGGTTTGATGTCACGTCCTGCTATGGAAAAGCTCTGTCTCATTGTAATATCTCAACTAATATTTGCATTGTCTCAACTAATAACTAACCTTTCCCTTTAGTTTTGGTTGCGTTGGGTTTTGCCTTCTTTTCGATATGCGAAATAATCATCCCCGCTACATTTTTGCCGGTAGCCGTTTCAATGCCTTCTAGCCCCGGGGAAGAGTTCACTTCCATGACAACGGGCCCGGTAGCACTTCGAAGAATATCTACACCGCACATTGATAAGCCCATTGTCTTTGCTGCATCGACTGCTGTTTTTCTTTCAGCTGGCGATAAGCGAACTATTTCAGCCGAGCCCCCTCTGTGTAGGTTTGAGCGAAACTCACCAGGCGCAGCCTGACGTTTCATTGCAGCAACGACTTTATCTCCCACCACAAGACAGCGAATATCAGCACCATTTGCCTCCTTAATGTACTCTTGTACAAGGATGTTTGCTTTTAGACCCATAAATGCCTCAATGATGCTTTCGGCTGTCTTTGTCGTTTCCGCTAATACAACACCAATGCCCTGAGTGCCTTCCAATAACTTAATGACAACGGGTGCGCCACCGACATTCTTAAGTAAGTCATCTATCTTGTCAGGCCGATTTGCGAAACCTGTTCTAGGTAAACCAATCCCTTTTCTAGATAACAGTTGTAAAGAACGAAGTTTGTCCCGTGACCGGCTAATCGCGACCGATTCATTAATACAATAAGTTCCCATCATTTCAAATTGTCTGACGACCGAAGTACCGTAGAAAGTAACCGAAGCTCCTATTCGTGGAATGACAGCGTCATAAAGAGGTAAGGGCTTACCTTTGTATCTCACAGAAGGTTTGGCGCTGGTAATATCCATATAACAATGCATTGTATCGATGACATCAACAGTATGCCCCATCTCTTCTCCTTCTTCTTTTAGTCGGCGAGTAGAGTAGAGCTCTGGGTTACGGGATAGGATTGCTATTTTCATTGGGATACCTCCAAACATTGTCAGTTGAGCTTGTGTAAATCTGTCGTAATTTTGGGCCTGATTTTTTAAAGCGTAAAACGAAAAGAATTTGTGTTGACGACAAAATTTATTAGGTGGTCGAATGACGAAACTAGTATGACAATAATGAGGATAGTGCTATCAATCAGTTGTTTTGGAATCTACTATGATGAACGTCTTAACAATGCCTGACAGATTAACCAAGAGTCAGATAAAAGAAAGTTTTTATAGAACCTACAAGCTAGTAAACCGAGTCACTAACGGAGTGAGTACCGGCGAGGTTTTTAAGCAGGGTGAGAGAGTTGCTTATTGTGAGGGTTTAGATAGTGATGAACCATTTCAATACCTCAAGGGTGTTGTTGACAGTCATATCAGGAACGAAATTAGACTGAGAGAAAATAGCATGCCTGACCTAACAGCATGGTATCGCGCAATTTGTGAGACCCTTCCAATTGAAAGCCGCAAAACGAACGACATTATCTGTGAACTTTTTAAAGCAGGTCGCGAGTATGTTTCGCTAAGTGACTTGGCTGGGAAAGCCGAGATATCAAATACCTCTGAATTATGCTTTTTGTTGTCAAATTTAGCACGAAAAATGTGTGACTCTATACCTTATGAACCGCCCTGCCAGGGTGATGGTCGCGATGCATACCTGGCCTTAATTTGTGATAGTTCTCCTTTAGGTGATAGGGTTAGACTTAATTGTCTCTTTAGTACTATATTTAAGGACTATTGGCATAAATAGGTTAGCTCGCTGGCCTTAACATAGGCGACATCATGGACATTGAGTTATTACGTACATTTTTGGAAGTAAAGAATACGCGTCACTTTGGTAAAGCGGCTGAAAACTTATACCTTACCCAAGCAGCGGTCAGTGCTCGTATCAAACAATTGGAAAATGTATTAGGTGCGAAGCTTTTTACTCGCTTTAGGAATAACTTACAATTAACGGTGACAGGTGAGCGCCTTATTAATCATGCCGAAACAATTATCATTGCATGGGAAAGAGCTCGCCAAGATGTATCGCTACGAAAGAAACAAAAACACGTAATTTCTCTCGGTGCCACAACAGGTCTTTGGGACCTGGTGCTGCAAGACACATTGCACCGACTTCATCGCGATTTTCCAGAAATGGCATTGAGGACGGAAGCGCACAATCCAGATATCTTAACCCGGCACCTAATGGAACGTACATTGGATGTGGCGCTTATTTATGAACCAGCGAAACTCAATGACTTGGTATCTATACCCATAACCCCCGCCGAACTGATTTTGGTTAGCACGAATGCTGACGCAACAGCAGAGGAGGCAGTCCAGCAACGTTATATTGCCATTGATTGGGGTTTGTCGTTTCAAATGAGTTTTACTCAGGTGTTTTCAGATAATATATCACCTATTCTTCATACTACGCTTTCACGAATAGCGCTTGAATTTATGCTTGAATTTGGCGGCAGTGCCTATTTACCATACCGTTTAATTGAACCCTATATCGACAAAAGCCTTTATCAAGTTGCCGATGCGCCGGTCATTGCTAGACAAATCTTTGCGTGCCATCATCGAGAGAACATTCATACGAACGAGATAGAAAACATTCTCAATGTTATTAGGGCGCTTGAAATGCCTGTAGAAGACGCTCCAGAGATTGAAGTGCCAGAAATAATAGAGATATAGAGGGTTATGACATGTTAAGTATTATCCAGCTCTCTGACGATGGTAAGAGTCAAGAGCTCGAAGCAATGTCGATTGATGATCTAATTTCCGGCGACTTACTCACGAGCCAAAAGCTGTGGATTGATCTTACGACCGAAGATCATGAAATAATTAAACGTTTGCTCACAGAGCTAAATATTGACCACCTTGCTATTGAAGATACCCTGCGAAAGAGCCACCCGTCAAAAATCGAGTTTTTTGACGAGCACTTATTTATTTTGTATCGCGGAATTCGTGCCATTGAAGATGATATATCTTTCCAACATCAGTCGATTGGACTCATTGTTAAAGACAACATTCTGGTTACTGTTCACCCGGTTAAATCGGTTGGGGTAGAGCAATCTAAAAAAGCCTTGCGTAAACTCAAACATATATCTCCTATGACGGTCGCTATTCAAATAATGAAAGCAGCATCGAGTGTTTACCTCGAGAAGTTGCTTAATTTTGATACTCAACTTAGTGAGATTGAGGAGCAACTCGAAAACAATGCAAATGACCAACAGTTGAAAGAGCTGACAAAGTTTAAGTCGCGGCTGGTAAAACTGACGCGGACATTTAATTATCATACGGACATAAGTGAAGGCTTACATAAAGAAAGTGATGAGTACGCATATTTCGACAAGGCAGCTTGCGAGCATGCAATTAACGACTTAGATGATCGTTTCCAGCGCCTTTTTACACTTGCTCAGATGCACTACGATATTTGCGGAGATTTGATCGATGGTTATTTATCGATATCAGCGCATCAGCTGAATGAAACGATGAGAGTTTTAACGGTCATCACCGCTGTGTTTGTGCCACTAAGTTTTTTGGCAGGGCTATATGGGATGAACTTTGACTATATACCTGAACTCAAGGTTGAGAACGGCTATTTTTACCTGCTCGCAATCATGTTGTCGCTATCAACGGGCTTAGTTTATTGGTTTAAGAGAAAGCGCTGGCTGTAAAAGCCAACGTTCAATTGAAAAAGTTAGCACTAAGCTTGACCTATCGAAATAGAGATTTCAACTAGAGCGTACAAACAGCAAGAAAAGCTTAGTCGGCTAAAGCCAAAAACTGCCGTTGAAGGGCATTGTCGAAATGGCCTAGTTCTCCTGATTTAAAGATGTCGAAGAATTTTGATTTTGAAGCACTAAGCACTACCTTTCTGACAGTCTGTCTTCTCCACAAAGTAGACATCTGAGAGTTGTTAGATTCGAATCGGTTTGTCTGATACCTGCCAAAAATATCATTACAGAGCCGGAGGTTTGTATAACGCTCATTGCTCGGCTAATATGGATTCTAAAATCGCGTTTCAGAAAAAGACTATTAAACATGTTGCATGATTTCAATGTCCTGCCATTTCTCAGAGCATCCTTTTGTTTCTTGAGCCTTTGTTTATTTAGCGTCCAAACGACCTCGAAAGAACTTCACTTTGTCACCGTTGAGCATGCTCCGCATAGTTTCGTAGAAGCTGGGAAAGTCGTCGGAAGCGTTACACAACTGCTACATGAGATTTTTGAAACAATGGGCTATCAGCTGGAGATTACTTCGGTCCCAGCAAAAAGAGCACTTTTAATGGTGGAGGGCGGTCTTGTTGACGGG
>NZ_LWGA01000177.1:0-969 GCF_001635235.1 Oleiphilus sp. HI0117
TACATTGCTGCTGAAACAATGACTGAGCTTTCAGGCGTGCGAGGTTTTACATCTCATGAGTCGATTGACGAAATTGGCCTAATAAACATGAATGCGCGCCTCTATGATCCAGTGATTGGTCGTTTTACATCAGCAGACTCAATGATCCCTGATATTGAAACACCACTAGATTATAACCGCTACTCCTATGTAAGAGGTAATCCCGTCGTTAGTCGAGACCCTACTGGACACTACGGTCATATCATTGCTGCTATCTTACTATATGCTGCGTCACATTACGGTGATAACCCTACATGGCAGATGGCCTCTAGTATTATTCTCTCCGCAACAATGATGAATCCAGATGTTGGGGTTTTAGGTGGCTCTAAAATGACGGTTGGTGTTGCGATGACCCGCTCGGCAGTTACTAACTTAACTATGTCCTTTTTGCAATCAGGCAAAATTGGGCGAAAGTCGCTTGAAAATGCAGCAATAGCCGCTGCTTCTGCTGGCGTCACAAATGGCATTGCAGAGGGTGGTTGGATAAATAACCCAGACGGCTACTGGCATATTGGTGGTAGCTGGGCCTTGATAACGGCTACGCACATGGTCAGTCAAGGTGTCATAGCAGACCTACGCGGGGATAAGTTTATTCATGGGGCGGTTTCTGCGCTGGCCTCTAAAATTGGTAGCTACGCCACTCGTGGTTTTGGTGATCCTTTAAGTATAGAGAGAACAGTAGTCGTTGCCACGTTTGGAGGTTTAGCTTCTCGCGCGACTGGCGGTGACTTTGCTCAAGGCGCTATTCAAGCGGCGATGGTTCATTTGTTTAATGAGTTAACGTCAGAACAAAACGGCTGCCCCGGTTGCGTCGAAGTTACATTTAAGAATGGAAATAAAGGCTGGGTTCCTCAGAGTGTGATGAATTCTGGCGTCATTATGGCTGATCAAGCTGACGCAACGTCATTGGAATCATATACCACTACAACG
>NZ_LWGA01000178.1:0-528 GCF_001635235.1 Oleiphilus sp. HI0117
GCTAAGAATAGCCAGTATATTTCTTGAAGACTACCGTCCTGATCTAGAGCGTTACCTATCTGAGTTAAGTGGTCAGCGTGTTGAAATTCGTCAATTGAACTCTGCTTGGCGTGGTCTTGACCCAACGCTCAATATTCACGGCCTTAGCGTCAACGGGCAGAGCTACGCTTATGTTGGGCGTATACGTATACAGGCTTCATTCCTCAACTCTCTTCTTAATCTCCAGCCTTCTATCAAGGAAATCATGATTGAGCATACTGAGCTTAGTATGCAACAGTTTGAGGATGGTGCCTGGTCCGTCGCTTCAACACCGGTAGATTTAAAAGAATTGTTACAGCAGCAAGAGAAGGCGACACCAACTGCCTTGCCAATAGATATAGAAGCTCTACTTGGGCAAGCGAAAATCTACCTTAACGATTTAAGCCTCTCCTTACATAACAATAAAGGCTTGGTTCAAACTCTTAGAATTCCCAACAGCTCCTTAACTTACCACGATGATAGTGTCTTCATTAGCGGCTCGATTCGAGA
>NZ_LWGA01000179.1:0-757 GCF_001635235.1 Oleiphilus sp. HI0117
GCGGCTCGTAGCGCCCTAGGCCTCCTTGCCACGACTAGCGGTGCGCAGTGCGCACCCTATAAGGCCCCACACTCCCTCACCACCATAACAGGGTGGTTCGTGTACACCAAATTACGGCGAACCCACTGACCTGTCATTTGCGAAATCGTGCCTAAGCCTGTTCTTCCTTAACCTTTTTCACTAAACTCTCTCCCTCGTTTCTGTACGTCTGCTCTAGCGAGCATTAATTGGTGTACGTTATTTGATTTAAAGAGAGGTTTTATAATGCGATTGGTTTCTTGGAATGTTAACGGTATTCGAGCGGTGATGAAGAAAGACTTTCTCTCCTCTCTCGAATCTATGGAAACAGATGTTCTATGCTTGCAAGAAACCAAAGCCCAGGATGATCAGGTGATGGAAGCACTTAAAGATCTTGAGGGCTATCATATCTACTGTAACTCTGCCGAGAAGAAAGGCTACTCAGGCACAGCTATTCTGACCAAACACGCACCTATTTCTGTCCAATACGATATGGGAATTGAAGAGCACGATCAGGAAGGTCGAGTGATTGCTGCTGAGTATGACGGCTTTTACTTGGTTACTGTCTACACCCCAAACTCTGGTAGTGAGCTTAAACGTTTGCCTTATCGTCAAGAGTGGGACAAAGACTTCAATGATTATTTAAAGAAACTCGAAGAAAGCAAGCCAGTTATCTTATGTGGCGACCTGAATGTTGCGCACAAAGACATCGACCTGGCCCGTCCCAAGCCCAACTACA
>NZ_LWGA01000180.1:0-779 GCF_001635235.1 Oleiphilus sp. HI0117
GTTTGTTGAGTGGGGGACGGTGTTACAAGTTAGTATGTCTTTGATCGGTGCTTTAGACATTTCACAGTATGCATCTTCAGAGAAAAGTGCGTGCACACCAATGCATATAGGCTCTTGTAAACCTTCGGCTACAAGCGCTTCGGCAGTACGAATCATGGTCCGACCTGTCGAGATAATATCGTCAATAAGTACGGGGGTTCTTTGTGCAAAGTCTTGAGCATTTGGGCTCGAAACTTCTACGTTCTTATCGCCGAAACGTTGTTTTTCTAGAATTAAGTAGGGGCAGCCAATCATGTCTGCTGCCGCCGCAGCCCATTGCTCACTTTCACTGTCAGGGCCAACCACCAAGGGGGTCTCAATATTTTCTTTAACCCATGAGGCTATTAAAGGGTTAGCTTGCAGAGTGTGTGTTTCCATTGTGTAAATTTCACCCAGTGAATGGTAGCGATGCAGGTGAGGGTCGATGGTGATTAAGCGATCTAAATACTGATTTAACAACTTAGCGTAATAGCGTGAAGTCAGAGCCTCTCCTTCGTGAAACTTAATATCCTGACGCATATAGGGAAGATAAGGACAGACTAAGGTAATACTGGCTATTCCAAGCTCGCGTAAGGTTTCGCAAAGATAAACCAAGGGTAGAAACTTTGAATTTGGCTGGTGCATATTCGAGACTATAATGGCTTCACGCTGCTGGTAATCGCTATGTACTCTCATGTAAGTTTCACCATCAGGGAACTGGCGGTGTTCCAACTTGGCAGGTTCTGCATTTAACTCCGTAG
>NZ_LWGA01000181.1:0-367 GCF_001635235.1 Oleiphilus sp. HI0117
AACCTCTTTGTAATCCAGAATAATCACCTTTCGCGCTACCGCCATTAGGGCAGTAGCCATCACAATCTTTACATGAATCACATCATCACGTAGATAGACGGTAATATTGATAAGGATCTCAATGGCAATCAAGACTGCCATGAACGCCCCAAACGTTGCCAACATATCAGAGATAGTGAGTATAAACAGCGGCGGTGTTATGAGCTTTTGATACAGTGTCCAGCCAACATCAATAACGCCCATCACAATAACGACAGCCATCAATATTGAGAGTAACCGGACGCAGTACCGAACCAAGACATAAATACGAGAAATCAAAATACTTTCAGTGTCATTTTTCATCTTAAGTGTCCTATCTAATAAGGTA
>NZ_LWGA01000182.1:0-932 GCF_001635235.1 Oleiphilus sp. HI0117
GTATCTGTGTAATCTGGTAGACGCTTATCATCAGAAAGCGCTACGTTTTCTACGATTGCACCGAACTTGATCGCATCCCAAATGATTGGCTCATTCTTTTGAGATAGATCAATAGTCTTCGCATAGCAGCCGCCTTCAATATTGAAGACAACGCCTTTGCCCCAACCGTGCTCGTCATCACCAATAAGGTAACGCGCAGGGTCAGCAGACAAGGTAGTTTTACCTGTACCTGACAAACCGAAGAACAATGTTGTTTCGCCGTCATCACCAACGTTTGCAGAACAATGCATTGGTAATACGTCTTTCTCTGGCAACAAGAAGTTCTGAACAGAGAACATTGCTTTCTTCATTTCACCCGCATAACGCATACCTGCAAGCAAAACGCGACGCTTGGCGAAGTTGATGATTACTGTACCGTCACTATTAGTACCGTCACGCTCAGGTACACACTCAAAGCTTGCAACGTTTAGGATTTCCCATTCTTGCTTATCGGCCTGGTTATATTGCTCAGGGCGGATAAACAGATTGCGACCAAACAGGTTCTGCCAAGCAGTTTCTGTTGCAACCTTAACAGGTAGATAGTGATCAGCATCTGCACCCACGTGAAGGTGAGAAAGATAGCTATCTCGCTCAGCCAAATACGCCTCGACTCGTTCCCACAAAGCATCGAACTTTTCAGGGTCGAATGGTCGGTTAATTGGACCCCAGCCGATTGCATCCGAAGTACTCGGCTCATCAACAATATAGCGGTCCATAGGAGAGCGTCCTGTTCTTTTGCCGGTGGTAACGACTAAAGAACCATTAGCAGCCAAGCTGCCTTCTTTGCGCTCAAGTGCGTGCTCTACCAATACGGCTGAGCTTAGATCAACATAAGTGTTACTCACTTCGACCTCACTTGGGTTAAGTTTGACTACGTTTTAGCTTTTTCTAAA
>NZ_LWGA01000183.1:0-915 GCF_001635235.1 Oleiphilus sp. HI0117
GCTTTACAAAGACCTTCTCAAAAGCCGCAACAACATGGTGCTGTTTTATTGGTTCCTGGTATCGGCCAGCATGCGGACTGGCCTAAAGTAATAAGGCCTGTACGCAGTGGGCTTCCAGAGGCGGGTTGGTATACCTTGGCGCTCTCATTACCAGGCGCTTCCATAGACAAAGTCCCAGAGCGAGCTTTACCAGTAAAGAAATTTGATGAGCTTGAACTAAGCCCTGCTTTGGCAGAAGCATTAAACAACAAGACAGCCAAAAACGAGGATAGTGGAAAAGATAAGTCAGATGGTGAGGCGGAAAAAAGTGAGCAAGCGGCAGACAAAGACGATGCAGTTACCGAAGACAGTTCTGATCCAGATAAACCTGTTGATATAGACCTTGCCGATAAAGAAAAGCAGCTAAAAGCAATTCCCTACCAAGACAAAGCGCTTGCGCACGTGAACGCTGGTATTTCGTACTTACAGCAGCAAGGCTATCAGAATATTGTTTTGTTAGCCTATCGCGCTTCAGCCAACATTGCCTTTGAGTATCTCAAGCAAAAGCAGGGGACATTTAGTAATAAAGGCTTTGCTCTGGTACTGGTTGACCCTGAGTTTGATGAACCTTTACAAGTCGATCTGGCAGAGCATTTAGGGCAAAACTTCCAGCCACCCGTCTTGGAGATGGTTAATTCGGTGGAAGATGAAAGTTCTGTCAAAGCGCGCTTGGCATCGGCAAACGTGGCTGGCGCAATTAACTATATGCAAGTGGACTATGCGTTTAATTTATCTGAAGGGCCACAGAAAAATTTGGTTCGACGAATTCGTTATTGGCTTGAGAAATATGCACCGGGTATGATTGTAGGTAATCGTTCCCGTTAAGTCGGCGAAGTAGCTGGACGGTAAGTTCATAGACGCTACAGATTACAATGC
>NZ_LWGA01000184.1:0-904 GCF_001635235.1 Oleiphilus sp. HI0117
GTTAATGTCCGAGTTGTTTCTATGCCTTGTACTGATGTTTTTGATCAGCAAGATATCGAATATCGCCTGTCTGTTTTACCTCTTGAGGTTCCTGCGCGTATTGCTATTGAGGCAGCGATCGCCGATTACTGGTACAAGTATGTGGGTATTGACGGACGAGTGATCGGCATGAATAGTTTTGGCGAGTCTGCACCTGCAGGACAGTTGTTTGAGGAGTTCGGCTTCACTGTTGATAACATCCTAAATGTTGCCGAAGATTTGCTATAAATGCACGACCTGATAGTGAGCCTTGAAGGTATCGGACGCTCAGAATGACTTATCGTGTCGCAATTAATGGCTATGGTCGTATTGGGCAGTCTTTGTTGCGTGCTAGCTATGAACGGTCGAAAGGCCGTTCTGTTGGTGACGATTCGATAAAGTTTGTCGCTATTAATGAGCTTGCAGATGCTGATACGATTGCTTATTTGACCCGGTACGACACGACATTTGGTAGATTCCCGCTTTCAGTTGATGTCCAGGGTGACTCGAAGATGGTTGTCGGGAACGACCTAATTGCCTTAACACGTTTTTCGCAACCTAGCATGCTTCCTTGGGAGGATCTGGGTATAGATTTAGTCATGGAGTGTACTGGTCGCTTTAGTTCTCTTAAGCAGGTTTCCGGTCATTTGGAGTCTGGTGCCGGGCGCGTGCTTGTTTCTCAACCAGGTGATGAAAGCTTCGATAAGACAGTGATCTATGGTGTAAATCATTTTGGCTTAGATAGTGGCGACATAATCGCCTCGTGTGCGTCATGTACTAGTAATGCTGTTGTGCCAGTATTGAGTGCTATAGATGAACGCTTCGGTATTGTAGCTGGTTCGCTTACCACTATTCACTCCGCTATGAATGATCAGCCAACGATCGA
>NZ_LWGA01000185.1:0-706 GCF_001635235.1 Oleiphilus sp. HI0117
CAGGAGCGTAAGACTGCTTGGATGGAAATAGACGATGTGTTTTATGAAGCACGCGGTACGGCTTGGGCGCTGGTGCATATACTAAAAGCAATAGAGCATGACTTTAAGGCAGTGCTGATCAATAAGAATGCTTTGGTAAGCTTGCAGCAGATAACACTGGAATTGGAAGCGACTCAAGAGGCTGTTTGGAGTCCGATGATTCTAAATGGTAGTGGCTTTGGGATGTTGGCTAATCATAGCTTGACAATGTCTTCGTATATCTCAAGAGCATCAGCGGCCATTATCGACTTGCGCAGTTTGCTTCAGCAGGGCTAACTTTCTAGCACTCGTGAAGTGCAGATAGTAAAAAGGCCGCTGATGCGGCCTTTGTTATATAGAGCTAAGCGCTACAACTTACTTATTGTAGTTCGCTACAGACTTCTCGATTGACTTACGAGCAGCATCTGCATTTTCCCAGCCTTTTACTTTTACCCACTTGCCTTTCTCAAGCTCTTTGTAACGCTCAAAGAAGTGCTGGATCTGTTCTTTCAGTAACACTGGAATATCTTCAATATCCTGAATATCTTTGTACTCAGGAGATAGCTTGTCGTGAGGTACCGCTACTAGCTTCTCATCACCACCCGCTTCATCGTCCATGTCTAGCATGCCGATTGGGCGACAACGAATTACTGAGCCAGGTATAACTGGATATGGTGTGATAACCAAT
>NZ_LWGA01000186.1:0-1072 GCF_001635235.1 Oleiphilus sp. HI0117
CCGACGGCTTGATTACCCTTAGCCTCAGCCCCATGACAGGCTGCACAGGCAGTCTGGTACATCGCTGCGCCGGCATCAACAGCTGCTTTATCATCACTACGTCCACTAAACGAAAGTAAGTAATGAGTCATATTTTGTATGTCAGTTTTGCTCATAGCGGGATTTAAACCTTTGGCAGGCATTTGACCGTTTCGACCATACAGGAGGGTGGTTTTGATCGCGTCTGGACTTCCACCATATAACCAGTCGTGGTCAGTCAGATTTGGAAAGCCTAATGCGCCGCGACCTGTTGATCCGTGACATACTGAGCAGTTATTAGCAAACAAACGCTGTCCTACTTTCATTGCTTCGGCATCTTTGGCGAGTTCTTCAATTGGCTTTGCCGCGTAGGCTTTGAATATAGGTGTGTACTTTTCATCAGCTTCAGCAACTTCTGCTTCCCATTGACCGGTAGAAGACCAGCCTAAGAAACCTTGGAAGTTACCTAAAGTCGGGTACAGCAATGCGTATGCGAATGCAAAAACAACTGAACCGATAAACATATGGAACCACCACTTTGGAAGTGGATTATCGTACTCTTCGATCCCATCGAAGGCATGGGGCATCTTTTGTTCAGTCTCTTCATCTGTAGTTTGGCTTTTTCGGGTGGCTACTAGCAGCCATGTACTACCGATCAAAGTACCGATAATAATGACTGAGACCCATACACTCCAAAAACTAGTCATGTTCTTCTCTCTCTTTTTCGCTCAAGGTACGTTCCGCGATATCGTCATCCTGAAAGGGCAGGTTGGCTGCATCGTCAAAATCTTTTTTCTTTTTGCCGTTATAGGCCCATAAGCATATGGCGACAAAGGCGATCATGACCAAGATGGTAGATAGACCGCGTAACGTGTTGATATCCATAATATTGGTTCTTACTTGTTCTTAAGAACGGTGCCAAGCTGCTGTAGATACGCAACCATAGCTTCGATTTCTGTTTTACCTTTCACCGCTTCTGCTGCACCGGCAATGTCTTCGTCGGTGTAGGGAACGCCTACTGTACGAAGTGCTTCCATTTTCGCAGCAGTACCTT
>NZ_LWGA01000187.1:0-8752 GCF_001635235.1 Oleiphilus sp. HI0117
AGAGACTCATACTGCACTAACAATCTGGAGCGATAAGAAATACTATCTTCATGGAGACATAGCAACCATCTATGCAAGCCTTCAGGACGCGAACCAAGCACCAATTCCAAGCCAGTTTCTGGGCCAACTAATCTACAATGAAAGCTCGAACCTGCAACAGTTTGAGTTCACTGACGAAAATCAGGACGGCATTTACGAATATCGAATTGATATTGATGCAGAAAAAATTGCTGGTTTATATAAAGTACTAATCGTTAACAAAACCAACAAACTTGCAGACGCTATTACTTTCACTCTTTCAGAACCGGCTCTAGAGCTGACCGGAAACTTTCGAGATAAGCTCAATGCGCAAGGGAATTTATTAATAGAGACCGAAATTAGCGTCAGCAGCAAAAACCGTTTTTACTTTCAAGCCTCGCTCTATAGCGCCAGTAATACACCTATTGGCACAACCCAACATTCAGGTGAGCTTGCACCTGGCAAGCATTGGATACCTTTGGAGTTCGATGGCTTAATGATTCATGACGCTCAGGAAGAAGGCCCTTTCTTGCTGAAAAACCTGTCACTCGCAAAAGTAGCCTTACCTATCCAACTAGCGCCCTTAGCTCACCCTGAATTCTATACAAGAGATTATAGTTTGAGCCAGTTTCGATCAACACAGTATGCCGCAAGCCAATAAAGCAGCAATTTATCTAATGAAGTGGATCACTGATAACGTTTTAGAATTCGATCAAGCTCACCGGTTCTGACGAGGTTTTCAATAAGCATATCGAGTGTTTTTGGCGCAATCTTATTTTTAATTTGTTTTGAATAGGCGCAATGAAGTTTATATTCGTCTGCAGGCAGCTTGGCCAATACAAGCTGCTCATTCAATTTTCTTTCTCGAAGTTGATACTTGAGCAAAATCCCGAAATCAATCAGCACATCTAGCCTTTTCAATTGCAGCAAGTGAATCCCATGCTCCAAGCCCTTCAGCTTGATTGTCGCTACGTCTCCAGACTTAATCAGGCTCATCACTTCAGGGTGATAAACATAACCGTTATAGATTCCTAGAGTTGTTCCTTTAAGGTCATTGTATGAATGAAGCTTCAAGCTAAGTTCTGGACGAACAAGAAATCTGTCTGCCCCATCAAATAAAACAGGGGACCAATGATAGGAAGAAGGTAATTCCTTCCAAATAGGGCTCGTCAAACAATCCACATCGATGTCACCTGACTGCAATTGTTGCTCAATTCGCAAGACTGGAAGTTTCACAAACTCGGCTTGCAATCCCGCTTCGGAAGAAATCTGGTCGGCCAGATCTTTGATAATGCCAGAATGGACTACACCATCATGTTCAATAACAAAAGGTGGCTTCGCATCATCCCAATAACTGAACTTAAGAGTCTCTGCGCTAACGTTCCCTACTGAAAAAAGCAATACCAGCAAGCCTAGCTTCGATGTAATCTCTCTCATCACTCCACTCCTCCGTATACTTTCATTATTGGAAGGAAATAGTAATTAAGCAATATCTTTCACTAAAAATACCAAATTGATCTAGCTTTACTTGAGTCGAATCAAGAGTCCGTTTTACTTATTTACCACAGACCTGACAGCCTGAGTCTTTCTTCAGTTTCAACGTCCGCCACTCCATCGAAGTAGCATCCAGCATCATTAAGCGCCCTTTTAAAGAACATCCTAGGCCACTCAGTACCTTAATAGCCTCCATTGCCTGCATGCTCCCTATAATGCCAACCAACGGCGCCATAACACCTGACGTTGAGCAGGTAAGCTGCTCGTCATCCCCTTCAGCATACAAACACTGATAACACGGTGCTTCATCGTCACGCATATCGAAAACACTTACCTGCCCTTCCATTCGAATCGCGGCACCAGACACTAGAGGCTTTGCTTCTTCGACACATGCTCTATTGACCGAGAATCGAGTTGTGAATGTGTCGCTGCAGTCCAAAACCAAGTCAACTCTGGCGACAGCAGACCGTAACCCCTCCTCATCCAGACGTTTGGCAAGTACCTTCACTTCAACATGAGGGTTTATATTGCCAAGCATTTCAGCCGCGGAGTCTACTTTCATTTTTCCTAACGAGCTTTCGCCATGTAGAATTTGGCGCTGCAAGTTGGAAACATCAACATGGTCATCATCAACGATAGTTATGCAGCCAACACCTGCTGCTGCAAGATACATCGCAACCGGGCTACCCAAGCCACCCGCACCAATAATAAGTACTTTTGCATTCTTGAGCGCCAACTGCCCCGCAACATCGAATTTAGGCAACATGATCTGCCGGCTATATCGCAATAACTCCGGATCACTTAACTCTTGATAAACTTCGCGACTTTGCTGCTCGCTCACAATTCACCTCTATACAGATATAAAACTAGTCTTACCCAGTCCATTGGCCCTGGGTAACACGATCGTTACCGCCATAATCTTTACTTGTCTCGACCTGCTGATAACCCGCTTTTTTCAGTACTGACCTAACAAGCTCTGCCTGGTCATAGCCATGTTCAAAAAGTAGCCAGCCACCTGCTTCGAGAAACTCACGCGCATCATGCGTAATCTTTTTGATATCGGCCATCCCCTGATCTTCAGCAATCAGAGCAGAAGCAGGCTCAAATCGAACATCCCCTTCACGCAGGTGCTTATCTTTGGCATCGATATAGGGAGGATTACTAACAATCAGAGAAAAACGCTGCTCCCGGAATGCGGAAAACCAATCGCTGCAGAAGAACTCAACATGAGGAAGGCTATTCAAGTTTGCGTTTTGCCTTGCTAGCTCAATGACCTTTGGAAAACGGTCAACACCATTGACCTGCCATGCTGGACGCTCACTAGCTAATGCCAAGGCTATCGCCCCCGTGCCCGTTCCGAGATCAAGTACTGAAATGGCGGACTTATCCAACGGCAAATTCAAAGCCCTTTCAACAAGCACTTCGGTATCAGGCCTTGGAATGAGAGTATGCTCATTAACCTTTAAATTTAGAGTCCAAAAATCTCGCTGACCAATTAGGTGGGCAATAGGACGCCCTTTTTGGCGTTGTGAAACAAGAGAAAGAAAGTGCTCGGTTTGGTCTTGATCCAGACTTTTATCAGGCCAGGTCCGTAAATAAGCACGCTCGCAATCGAGCACGTGACATAAGAGCAGCTCAACATCCAAAGATGCCGAACTGCTTGTCAATTCGAGGGATTTTGCCATCGCCTCTGAAATAGTCAGTTGATGGCTCATATCAAACTCCAATAAGCTATATCTACTTATTACTCACCCATAGAAGTGAGTAATTCAGCCTGATGCTCTTGCAATAAAGGCTGTAACACCTGGTCCAAATCACCTTCCATAACTTCAGCTAGCTTATAGAGCGTCAAATTAATTCGATGATCAGTCATGCGACCTTGAGGAAAGTTATAGGTTCTGATTCGCTCAGAACGGTCACCACTACCTACGAGACTTTTTCGTTGATCTGATTGTTCTTGAGCATGCGCTTCCTGTTCAGCCGTCAGTAGCCTCGATTGCAACAAAGATAGAGCGCGAGCCTTATTCTTATGCTGTGATCGTTCGTCCTGACACTCAACTACCACACCTGTTGGCAAGTGGGTAATACGAATAGCCGAATCCGTTTTGTTGACGTGCTGACCACCGGCGCCCGAAGCCCGGAAGGTATCGATACGCAAGTCAGCCTTATTGATTTCGATCTCATCCACAGCATCAATTTCCGGCATCACAGCCACCGTACAAGCCGAAGTATGAACCCTGCCTTGCGATTCGGTTTCTGGAACACGTTGTACACGATGAGCTCCTGACTCAAACTTCAGGCTCCCATATACACCCTCACCGACAAGCCGTGTAATCACTTCTTTATAACCACCGTGCTCACCCAGGTTTTCGCTAACCACTTCAACCTTCCAGCCTTTCTTCTCAGCATAACGAGAATACATGCGAAATAAATCCCCAGAGAAAATTGCCGCCTCATCACCACCGGTTCCCGCTCGAATTTCCAAGAAAACGTTATTCTTGTCATTCGGATCTTTAGGTAACAAGAGAGTCTGCAACTCCTTATCAAGAGTTTCCAAAGAAGACTTTGCCTCTTTCAGCTCTTCTTGAGCCATCTCGCGCATATCGGCATCACCATCATTCATCAGCATGTTGGCTTCTTCGATGTCGTCCTGAGCTTGTCTGTAGCTAGCGTAACATTTCACAACCGGCTCAATTTCAGCATACTCTTTTGAAAAGTCGCGAAATTTATTCTGGTCTGTGATCACATCAGGGTCGCTCATAAGAGCTGCTAATTCTTCGTAACGTTCAGAAATACTGTCTAAACGAAGCAATAAGGATTCTTTCATGGAATAGTAACCAGCTAGATGACCTTAACTTAACTATAAAGCCTGAAGAACAAACGCTTTTGATAAAGTAAGGTCACAAAAATTCAATATGTAGGAAATTGCGCGGCATTTTAGCAAAAATAGCGGCGCGAAACAAAAGCTAGCTCTTGTAGAAAGATTTAGAACATCTCTAGCTCGCCATCATCAAAAGGATCGGCTTCAGGCTCTTTATACTCAAAGGACAAATTTTGATTTAATACTTTTGTGTGCAAACTACATTCAAAGACTTCTCGCCCACTTTGAAAGTTAAGCGTTAACATCGAAAAACCTTCGTCAAGCAATTCATCAAGCCGAATGCCAAACTGCTTTTGAGGGGTGCCGAGTTGCAGGTAGTGCTGATAATCGATGAGTTTGTTTTTGAGCGCCCCCATAAAACGATTAGCCAATTCGGAAATCCAGTCTTCAATCTCATGAGCTTGAACAAACTCGGCATCACCTTTAATTGGATAAGTTTCTCTTAGAATGGAGACAGGGCCTCGTAGTAGTAATTTCAGCTCCAGGTCATCGGAAAGCGCTTCGATAAATGCGCAAGGCAGGGCCAAGACCTCTTTTGCCGACTCTACAATTTCCAATTCGCATTGAATGCTTGCGAAAACGTCAATACATGTTTCTTTAAATAATAGGTGTAAGGGCTCCAGGGCGCTTCCTGCTTGGGGCATTTTGACTCCTTTCTATTCCATAAGTATTACTATCCCTACTAATATAGCCGAATGAATCAAAGCCGCCTTAGGATTTTTATAGTATTATGGAATAAAAATAATGCCCCCTGGAAGTCCATAAAATTTCTTTAGAAACAACAGGGTATAAGCATCTTCAAATTGGGTCAGAGTAAAGGCGTTTGTTTTACTCTGGCCCCAATAGTACACACTTAAGGAAAAAGGTTTGGATTAGACGCTACTCTGGCCCTGCAACGATACCCGCATCGTGTAAGCGGCCAATTTCAGCACTACTCAAACCAACCACTTCAGAAAGCACTTCATCGGTTTGCTGCCCTAGTTTTGGCGCCGGTTGCGCAGGCTGGCGTTCAAATGCCGAGAAGTTCCAAGGAGCTCCTGCTGCTCTGAATGAACCAACACCAGGCTGATCAATTTGGTTAAACATTGGATTGTCTAGCGAGCATTCCGGGTCACTATCTACCATTTCCTTAACCGTTTGATACTTACTCCAACAAACTCCGTTTTCATTGAAGCGAGACTCAATATCCTTAAAACTGCGCTTAGAAATATAGTCAGAAAATAAAGCCGAAATCTCATCACGAGACTCAAAGCGAGCACCTTCCTGAGAAAAATCACGTCCTAGCGTTGCCGCTAGCTGGTCCATTTTTTCAGCTGTTTCTGTAGCAATACACAAGGACTTCCACTGGCGTTTGGTCAAGCCAATCACCATGACACGCTCGCCATCAGATGTCGTAAAGTCTCGTCCAAACGCACCGAAGAGATAGTTTCCATAACGTGGACGCTCTTCTCCTAACTGCGCTTCAGCAATAAATCCTAAGTGCCCCATCACTGCCATGGCCGCATCAGCCAAAGCAATCTTAGTGTGCTGTCCTTCACCTGTGCGATAACGATGACGCTCTGCAGCTAACAAGCCCAGTGCAGCCATCTGTCCTGTCACCAGATCCCAGGCAGGAAGTACGTGATTCGTTGGCGAGTTACTATCAGAGGGGCCTGTCAAAAACGGTAAGCCAATGGCCGGGTTAACCGTATAGTCTACAGCCGAGCCACCATGCCTATCGCCTTGAACGGTGAGCTGTATCATGTCTGGACGAATTGCCTTAAGATCCTCATAAGACAACCAACCCTTAGGTGGAAAGTTTGTCAATAGCATTCCCGCTTCTTTGCCAGGCGCGGTTATAATTTGCTTAGCGAGTTCTGAACCTTCTGGAGACCTAAAGTTGATCGCTACCGAACGCTTAGATTTATTTAGCCCTGCCCAAAACAGACTGACATTATCTTTTGTAACGGGCCAGCGACGATAGTCCAACCCCCCCCCTATCGCATCTATTCGAATGACGTCCGCTCCAAGTTGAGCTAAAGTCATTCCTCCAAGAGGCGCAGCGACAAATGCAGAGGCTTCAACCACTCGCATCCCCGATAGAATCGAACTCATATTGACATCCTGTTAGGTTATTTTGTAATAAATTATTAAGAAACTATATATGACGCGAAGAATAAACCAGCTTAGCCGCTAAATCCACTCGGAACAAAGTTCAGATTTGTAACCAATTTAGTTTTTTGCTTTTCGCTTGACCCAGCTCGTCTATACTAGAACTAACGACTTGAACGAGCTAAAGATGAAACATGGACAAACCAAGCGTATACAGTCACCAAGACCCCTTAAAGAAATTAGGCTCCAGTAGCCCTTTACTTGAAAAGTTGCGGCTACTCCATGGGCACTTAAAACATCAGCATCACTATATTGACCGTATCGCCGTCGCCTTGTTTGATGCGAAAACCGATACCCTTAAAACCTTTGCTTGGAGCAGCGAACACGAAAGCCCTTTGACTCACTATCAAGCAAGTTTAAGCGATGCCCCTTCCCTGATAGAGATAATCAAGAGTGGGAATCCACGAGTCGTAAACAATATGGAAATTTTTTCTGACGGCCAGAATACCCATACGAGAGTATTAGAAAAGAGTCATTTCGGCTCTAGCTATACATTTCCAATGTATCAAGATGGGCAATTTATCGGCTTTATATTTTTTAACTCCTTCGAAAAAAACGTCTTTGAAGAAAGCACCTTGGTAGACCTGGATATGACAGCTCACATGCTCGTTCTTCTGGTATCCCATGAACAAGATGTGGTAGGTACCTTACAAGCAACTGTCAGAAGCGCCATGAATTTCACTCACCATCGTGACCCTGAAACAGCAATGCACATCGACCGAATGTCCCGATTTTCAAGACTAATCGCTGACGAGCTGGCGCATAAATATGGTTTTGACGACCAGTTTGTCGAGCATATTTTCCTGTTCTCACCTTTGCATGATATTGGCAAGATTAGTATTCCCGACTCTGTACTCTTAAAGCCAGGAAAGTTAGATGATCAAGAATTCGAGATCATGAAATCTCACGCAGAGAAAGGCAAGGAGCTAATCGATACGCTGTTAGAAAACTTCAGCCTAGATAGCCTCAACTACATCGACATTCTGAAAAATATCGCCCACCACCATCACGAAGCCTACGACGGTTCCGGCTACCCTGATGGGCTAGTTGCCCAAGATATCCCTATCGAGGCAAGAATTGTCGCAGTAGCCGATGTCTTTGACGCACTAACCAGTGAGAGACCTTATAAAAAAGCTTGGTCAAACGATGATGCTTTCGCAAAAATTGACGCCATGGCTGGCACTAAGCTGGATAGGGAATGCGTTGATGCACTAATTAAAAATCGCGAGCTAGTCGAAGAAATCCAACGACAATTCAAAGAAAATATTATTGGCTAAATACCCTTGGCTTGACGTCTATCAGTGTCACCTTTTTTTAATGTAGACAAACTAATATCGAGCTAGTCACTACCGGCTCATCACTCACAACAAGCATTAAGGGAATAAAACAAGTATGTCGAAAGTTAGTCTTGGCCAAAGCGCAAGTATCAGCAAACGTTTTTCTGAAGCAGAAGTAAATGCTTTTGCAGAGTTATCACTTGACTTCAACCCGGTCCACCTTGACGCCGACTATGCAGCCAAGACACCATTTGGTAAACAAATAGTCCACGGGATGCTTGTTTCAAGCCTTTTTTCTGGTTTGTTAGGAAAACACCTGCCCGGAGAAGGTACCATTTACTTGGGGCAGGACTTAAAATTCAAGAAACCAATATTTATTAATCAGGAAGTCACTGCAACAGTAGAGATTATCAACATACGTAATGATAAGCCCATCATTACGCTTAGCACCCTCTGTGTAAACGATCAGGGAGAAACCGTGATCGAAGGCGAAGCGGTTGTTATGTTTGCTGGCTAAATTATTGACTAATTGCTGCGGTACTCAGCTTATTCAGTACTGCGGCGATTTTAGATATGACTTGGTCACAACCTTGAATATCGTGACGCTTCTGTAAATACTCCGGATTGTTGTATGAAATTCTGACCTTATTATCATTATCCTTTTGAATCATTACTTTCTGCGGTAAATCGATTGCTACCGCTGGCGCGCAGTTCATTAGAGGTGTTCCTACCTTTGGGTTACCAAAAAGAATAAGCTCCGTCTCGGGCATAGCCAAATTAACGCTTTCCGCATTTTCCTTGTGATCAATTCTTGCAAACAAACTTAGACCTTTCGCCAGAATAATTGATTCAAATCGGTCGGCAGTTTTCTTCACTGTATACGGGCTTTCAAGTGATACCAGGCCTTCAGAAGCGATAGCACTGAATGAAG
>NZ_LWGA01000188.1:0-648 GCF_001635235.1 Oleiphilus sp. HI0117
TTATCACACGCCTTTACAAGTCAAACTTGCACAGACCTTATGCCAAATATCAGGTATGGAAAAAGTTTTCTTTTCCAACTCAGGTGCTGAAGCGAATGAAGCCGCTATTAAGCTAGCCAGAAAGTATGGGCATGACAAGGGTATACAGACTCCCACGATTATCGTCATGGATCAATCTTTCCACGGCAGGACTATGGCGACCTTGACCGCGACAGGAAACCGAAAAGCACAAGCGGGCTTCGAGCCTTTACTAGGCGGCTTTGTTAGAGCACCATTCAATGACGTTAAAGCTGTTGAAGCGATTGCCAAATCGAACCCTAATGTTGTCGCAATTCTAGTCGAGCCCATTCAAGGTGAAGGAGGTCTCTCAATCGCTGAGGACGGTTACCTAAAATCTTTGCGTCAGATCTGCGATGAGAATGACTGGCTATTGATGTTAGACGAAGTTCAAACAGGTAACGGCAGAACGGGTAATTATTTTGCTTATCAAGGGTATGATGTAACACCTGACGTTGTGACAACTGCAAAAGGCATCGCCAATGGCTACCCTATTGGTGCATGCATGGCAAAAGGCAGCGCAGCCGATGTTCTTACTCCCGGCACTCACGGTTCTACCTTCGGCGGAAACCCTCTTGGCTGTGCAGCTGC
>NZ_LWGA01000189.1:0-725 GCF_001635235.1 Oleiphilus sp. HI0117
TATTCGGCTTGAGCTAAGTCATAAGCGTCGAGACTTAGCTTTGTTCAATCTAGCGATTGATACCATGTTACGTGGATGCGACCTTGTTAAACTGAAAGTTCGTGACGTGTACCGAGGCGATGATGTGCTGTCGAGGTCTACCATCATTCAACAAAAAACAAAACAGCCTGTTCAGTTCGAAATTACGCAAAAGAGTAAGGCATCTATCCTTGATTGGATGAGGCATGCAAACTTAAGTTTTGATGATTACTTGTTCAAGAGTCGGTGCCGTAAGTCTAAACACATTACGACAAGGCAGTATGCCCGCATTGTTGAGGGTTGGGTAAGAGGTCTCGGCTTAGATAGGGTGGCCTATGGTACGCATTCATTACGACGAACAAAGTCGACGATTATCTATCGTGAAACCAAAAATTTAAGAGCTGTTCAAATATTGCTAGGTCATAGAAAAATGGATAGTACGGTAAAATATCTCGGTGTTGAAATCGACGATGCCTTACATATTGCTGAGCAGGTTGATATTTGACGTTTTGAATTGATGAAATGAGAGGCTGAGATTGAAACAAATATTATTAGGTTTGACGGTATTACTATGCTTATCAGCATGTAGCAACCAAGCAATTAAAACCAATGCTTATCCAACACTTAGTGCAGTTGTATCCGGTCAAGACCGCATTCGGTTTGAAGGTAAAGGCGCTGGTGCTGGCATGATGCTTATGTCTTCGTTG
>NZ_LWGA01000190.1:0-714 GCF_001635235.1 Oleiphilus sp. HI0117
GGCCGACACTAAGCACATAATAAATTAACAGACTCCAGACTTACAGCCTGAATACCGTTCTCACGACAATTCAGAGATTTGAACATGAGATTGTCTATGAAGACAGGAAACGCTGATAGGATTCACCAAATCCACGCCAGCCCTGTAGCCCGCCAGTATGAACAGCTAATACTCGCGCTCCCGCCTGGATTCTTCCTTGATGAATATACTCCGCCAGCCCATACATCATCTTTCCTGTATAAACAGGGTCTAGAACCAAACCATGCTCATCATAAACATCAGAAATAAATTCCGTCAGACGACTATTGATTTTGGCAAAGCCACCGAAATGATAGTGATGACATATTCTCCAAGGGTTAACCCTACTGGCACCTGATAACTGCCGCTCTACGCGATGCTCCAGGTCGTGAGCATTTTTTAGTGCAGAAAATCCAACACACTGGGCTCGACCAATATTTGCCTGAGCAATCCCTGCCAAGGTTGCGCCTGAGCCCACAGCACAAGCTATCAAGTCATAGTTAAGTTGCCCCGCATGATGCAAGGTATTAAATAAACTTTCGATTCCTAGCGTGCCTTGTCTACCTGCACCACCTTCAGGAACAACCCAGGCTTCGGGCATTGCCTCTTTATACATATCAGGTGTAGTGTTAGAAGCAGTGTGACGATACGTTTCACGATCAAGCCATTGAATCTTCATCCCCCACTTTTCGCAAT
>NZ_LWGA01000191.1:0-433 GCF_001635235.1 Oleiphilus sp. HI0117
TCGTAAAACGAGAAGTGCCTGGGGCATTTCGCCGAGCATGGGAGCTGGAAGCGCAAGGTTGAAGCGACAGGGTAAGTCAGAGTGGTCGTTACAGAATGAGATTATCCAGCCCGCTCTTGCAACTGTTGCATTGTACAGCATGCTGCTAGCTTACTTTGGGCCTGTGATGATTCCATTTCTGTCGATTGTGGCTGCATTCGGCTACTGGCAGCTGACGTGTGCAAATTACATTGAACATTATGGTTTGCTCAGGCAGAAGAACGAAAAGACTGGGCGATTCGAGCGCTGTCAGCCACACCATTCCTGGAATTCGAATCAGAAAATTTCCAATCTGATTCTCCTGCACTTACAACGTCACTCTGACCACCACGCGCATCCGACTCGCGCTTACCAAGTTCTCCGTGATTATCATGGTGTACCTTCTCTTCCTGCC
>NZ_LWGA01000192.1:0-1026 GCF_001635235.1 Oleiphilus sp. HI0117
ATTACTCAAAAAATGAGAGTGAAGAACTTCGTCGTTTAAGGCGAGAGAATAAACAGCTTCAAGAAGAAATGGATTTCCTAAAAAAGGCTGCGGCGTACTTCGCCAGAAACCAAGAGTGAAGTACGCCATTATCAAAGAGTATGAAGAGCAGCATTCCAAGGCTTTAATGTGCCGGGTTATGCGTGTCTCACGCACTGGTTACGCTAATTGGTGCAAGGGTTCTATCTGTGACCGCGATAAACGTCGACAACTAATGACAGCTAAAGTGTTGGATACCTATGAAGACTTTGAAGCTGGCTGCAGATTCTGGCCCATTCCGATCACTCATTCTGGTTTTAACCGATCATCATTTCTGGAACTTTTCGACCATTGATTCTGGTTTTATTCGATCACTTTTTCTGGATTTCCAGAATCAGTGATCAGATACCAGAATTGATGATCAGATACGCCGGAATACGCAAGCTGGCTATGGATCGAGAAGAATAGCGAAAGAGTTAAACGATCTTGGTTACCCTTGTTCAGAGAATTACATTGCTAACATTATGAAGTCTCAAGGCATTAGGGCGCGTAACGGTAAGGGTTTTAAATACAGCCGCCATAGCCTTACGATGGTAAACGTGTCTGAAAATATTCTATGGCGTGACTTTAACGCTAAACATCCAAATGAAAAGTGGACGACAGATATCACTTATATCTGGGTTAAGGATAAATGGCTTTATCTGGCTACTGTGATGGATTTATATTCACGTTGCATTGTTGGTTGGGCGCTTGATGAAACGATGACTGAGGCGCTCGTGACAAAAGCGCTAAGTGTTGCTCTCGCAAGAAGAAAACCTAAACCTGGCCTTATATTACACTCTGATCGCGGTGTTCAGTATCGCGCACAAGGTTATGTCGACTTTGTCGCGAATAGTCAGCTTAAGCAGAGTATGAGTCGTAAAGGAAACTGTTGGGATAATGCACCGATGGAATCTTTCTTTAGTCGACTAAAAGTTGAATTGATTTATGCAAAGAATTACCAGTCGA
>NZ_LWGA01000193.1:0-680 GCF_001635235.1 Oleiphilus sp. HI0117
GAGGTGCTTTCCTGCCAGCTGAATATCAAGATCGTTCCCCCCTACTCGCTCACCGCTATGCCCTAGAAAATCTTTTGATCGATCGCTCTTATCTCGGTAAGAAGGCCCCATTCTAACCATGGCACAGTCGCTCGTTCCACCACCGATATCGACAACTAAAACCGTTTTATCTGCATCGAGTGAACGTTCAAAACTCAGGCCTGCGGCAATAGGCTCAAATAAAAACTCAACATCTTTAAAACCAGCACGTTTTGCTGAGGTTTGCAGAATTTCCAAGGCCTGACGGTTACTCTGCTCGGCGTCCAAACCTTGAAAGTTTACAGGGCGACCAATTACAGTATGCGATATCGTATCGCCAAGTGTCTGTTCCGCACGCGCTTTAATAGATTGCATCATTGCCGTAACGATATCTTCAAATAGAAAAACCGCTTCTGGACGAAGTCCGCTGGCACCCAGAAAAGACTTCGGGGACTTTACAAAGTAGCCTTCTCCCGGCCATTGTAAATACTCTTCAAAGGCTTCATGGCCGACATAGACTATTCTTTCGTCTGAACCAAAACCTTGCTCCCGACGAACATGTTGAGCACGAGCTAAGTGGTTACTGCGCAGGTCGATATAGTCTGACTTAAGCTCATCAGTGGCAATAGACAAGCCGACACTTTCACTAATCAGTTCCCGGT
>NZ_LWGA01000194.1:0-290 GCF_001635235.1 Oleiphilus sp. HI0117
ATTAACTTCAAGCTGGGAAGCAGGTTGGCTTGATGCGAAAAATACCCTTAACGTTCTCAAGACGGATCAGGCATCATGAGTATATTTCAACGTCACCCGAAAGATCATGTTGCCTTATGGTTTGAACAAAGGCGCAAGCTAGGCGTAAGTGATGACATATATTGGGGGCGATATACGCCTCACACCTCAGAGCAAGAAGAAGCGCTAAAAGTAGATATCTTCCAGCACGCCAATGGTGACGGCATGAGCATAATGAAGCACATGCTGAACGATCTCGGTTTCACCAGTGT
>NZ_LWGA01000195.1:0-870 GCF_001635235.1 Oleiphilus sp. HI0117
ACAGCGGAAAACAGACCCAGGCCCTGCTTTCGATTGGACGCTGTATCGAAACTCTATAGAGAACCCCCTTGTTTAAATGCGCCGCTGTTTAAGGTGCTTAATGATAAAGCGGGCGGGCGAAAACATTGCTTTGTGTGTGTCATTTACCGGTGGGATGCCGCCGCATATTTCGTGAGCAATAAGTTCTGCGGCGACGGGGCTTGTAAATGCGCCTTTGGAGCCGTGTCCAACGTTGACGTAAAGACCTTGATAGTAGTGTCCATAAAGATGTTTGCAGCTGTTGGCGCCAACTCGAAGTTTGGCAAAGGTCTCTTTCATTTGTTCAAAATTTGGAGCGAGCCCAACGATTGGAAGGTAGTCAGGAGTGGTGCAACGAAGGCCGGCGTTACTTTTTACATCATAGTCATTCAGGCTTTTATCTTCAGTGTTCTTATCCGAAATCCATGATGGGTTCCAGTGCTGAATTGCTTCGAAGTTCTTTTCATTGTCTTCTGCATTAGTGCTTTCATTATTTGAGTCCAAATCAAAGGTCGCGCCAAAGTGGTGCCAACCAGAAACAGATGGGCATAGGTAGCCTTCTCCTGTTAACACACACTGCGTAGATTTGATTTCCTCCCTATTCTGCTTAGATCTTATCGATGTAACTTGCCCGCGCAAGGGCTTGGTTGGCAGGTGTGCTAATTGGGGAAAACTCTTGGTGTCATTAGAGTTTGCAATGACAAGATGCCTTGTGTGAAAAAGGCCTGAATTTGTTTCTATGGTCCAGCTTGAGTCTGTATTTTGGCTGATCTGCTTCGCTTCGCAGTTGTAAAATGGCGTGATGGTAGCCTGCGACTTAGCTGGCTTATCGCTAAGTAATATTTTTGCGTA
>NZ_LWGA01000196.1:0-859 GCF_001635235.1 Oleiphilus sp. HI0117
CATGAAGGTATAAGTCACTCCCCAGGCAACCTGCTTATTGCGACCAACCAACACACCAGGCAAACCGGGCATCCCCATTCCGATTAGCGAACCGCCGCTCCATGATAAGCTTTGCTCACACCAAACATTGGGCAAACGATTTACTTCCAGGTGAGGATCATTGGCCATGATTGCTCGCCCAGATTTTGTACGGCTGCCTGCGACAACCCAATTGTTAGACGCCATCATTCTAGGCAAGGCCTGATTCCAGATCACTTCACGCGGAACAATTCGTTCCTGAAGCTGAATACTCTCCACCAGTTCACGGTCAAAACGCTTAACGTCAATGGGAAATAGTTCAGCCAGAGCTTCTGTAGAGACGCCTGATTGCGTCAATTCAATAAAGAAACGTTCTACTTCCGCCTGCGATTGCGCCAAAGTCAGGTAGCTCGTCATTCGCGATATAAGAATAATATCCTGCACTTTCCAAGGTTCTGCCTGATAACCCAAGAGCTTCATTAAAGAAAATTCACCGGCTGAAAAGCCCGCATTGACACCATCACAGTAGGATTGAATCTGTGATAGTGAGACGACATCGAGCTTATTCAACTCTTGCGTTAAATTGCCATACCAATTTGCTCGCCTAAAGAACTTATCTATTGCCAAAGACTCTTCAGTATCCGAAAGCAGCTCCGTTAGCCGACCCTGCCCAAGTATCCGCATCATTAGCAATTGCGTGCCACGATCTATTGCATGCGCATAACCGCTCCCCCAAAGGGCGTCCTTGAAAGATGATGCTTTGACATGAGGCACTCCAGCCTCATCACGATTAATCGACAAACCTGAAGGCTGAGGCCCGCGAACTTTGATACGTCTCTTA
>NZ_LWGA01000197.1:0-11227 GCF_001635235.1 Oleiphilus sp. HI0117
CTGGAAATAAGTCGATAACATCAAGCTTAAGGGCAACACCCTGAAAGGTATAGTCGGTAATTGCTAATACGATAGAGAATAAGATAGCTGCTGTACTTAATGTGACAGCCTCTCTGATGTTTGGGTTCTTACCTGTTGCGATAACGATTAACGCACCAATAAAAGGTACAAGAATCGAGAGGGTGATCAGCTGTGATGGCTCAATACCTTGCCAGAGGTTCATGGAGAAACCTCCTGAGCATTAATACTTAAGGTTGTATTCTGGAATAACCATTGAGATGCGCTATTTGCAGCGTCGGTAGTCAAGCTTGTATCGATACCAAAATAAATGTTTGCCAATACAAGTGCCCACATCGGAGCCAGCATTAGCCAGGGAACTTCTTTAATATTATTAGGGTTTTGTGATTCTGGTAGTTTTTGGAAATACGCAGCCTCTAATACCCGGCCAATATAGATTACCGCTAACAATGAGCCAGCAAGTACAAGTGCAGCAAGTACCCAATGATTTTGTTCTAGCGCTGCTGTCACCAGATACCATTTACTTACAAAACCAACGGTGAGCGGTACGCCGATTATACTCAGGCCAGCAATTGTGAATGCCGCCATGGTTAAAGGCATGTGTTTGCCCAAACCTCTGAACGCTTTTATATCAACAGAGCCTACGCGATAAAAGACGGCACCGACGGCCATAAACAAAGCTCCTTTCATGAGTGCATGGTTAAATATGTGGATAAGTCCCGCCATCAAACCTGTTACGCTGACTAAGCTCAGTCCGAGAATCATATAACCAATTTGCGCAACACTACTATAAGCAAGGACTGTTTTAACGTTGCTCTGCACGGTTGCCATGTAAGAGCACTTGAAAATTGCGACGACAGCCAAGACCATCAAAATTAGATCCATGCCCATATCGGTGAAAACATGGTCAGCCCCGAATATTGTAAAGATGAAACGAATCATCACATACACTGCAACTTTAGTCGCTGTGCTGGCCAAAAACGCGGTAACAGCTGAGGGCGCATGGGTATAAGCGGGAGGAAGCCACATATGTAATGGGAATAAAGCAAGCTTGATGCTGACGCCGACCATAATAAATGCGAGCCCGGTATTGATCGTGCGGCTGCTGTCATATACGTCGATACGGCCTGCAAGGTCTAGCATGTTAAGGGTGCCTGTCTTCATATAAAGCATGCCAACGCCTATCAGGATAAACGTTGCACCGATCGTTCCCATCACTAGATAGCGAAAAGCAGCAGTTAAGCAGCGTCGATCCGAAGCCAGGCTAACAAGGGTATAGGTTGCAAGCGAGGAAATCTCAAGAAACACGAAGAGATTAAAGGCATCACCAGTAACTAGTATGCCAGAAAGGCCGGCAAGACATAGTAGGTGTGCAGTGTAGAATAGTGAGTGTTTTGATGGGTCGATTTCTTTTTCAATACTGTCCTTTGAGTAAATTAGAACAAGTGTTGAAAGCGCTGATACGGCTAACAGAATAAACGCGTTAGCGGCATCGATACGTAATTCTATCCCCCAGGGTGGTGGCCAGCCACCGACAGCATAGCTAAGTGCGCCATCAGATAGAGCTGCAACTAATAGCTGCCACGAGACCAGGCAGGCCCAAGCGCTTATTAGCGTGGCAAAACACCAAGATAGTATTGAACGGCCCAAAACGAGTGTGATAGGTGCTGCTATCAGGGGCAAAATTATAGGAAGCACAGCCAGGTGTTGGTCAAGCATTAGATGGCATCATCCTTGTTTTCAAATTCGTTCTCTTCAACTGTGCCGTAAGCCCGTTTGATCCGAACAATTAGTGAAAGCCCCACAGCCGTTGTCGCAACGCCGACAACAATTGCTGTGAGAATCAAAACATGAGGGAGGGGGTTAGAGTATTGAGAAACCCCTTCGACGACAATTGGTGCGGTGCCGCCAGTGACTTTACCCATAGAAATGTAAAGCATAAAAACTGAGGTCTGAAAGACGTTTAAACCAACGACCTTTTTGACCAGGTTATTTGCGGATATAACGATATAGAAACCGGTCATCATCAAAAATACGACGATCCAGTAATTGTAGTAATCGAGAATAAAGTTCACTGGATGTTAGACCTCTCAGCCTGGCTATCGAAGGCATAGAAAATACTAAGCATAACGGCAAACACTGTAATACCAACACCAAGTTCAATGATAATTATACCGTAGTGTTGGCCAGCGATTGGGTCTGCTGCGATTTTGTTGTAATCAAGGAATTGGCCGCCCTTAAGCATGCTGTACAAGCCAACGCTGGCGTAAAGCAGTACGCCAAAAGAGGCCATTAATTGCAAAAACTTTGGGCTTACTACTTCAAATGAGCTTGGTGTCCCAAAGACTAAAGCGTACAAAATGAAAGCCGCAGCAGCGATGACACCGGCCTGAAAACCGCCCCCAGGGCCGAAATCACCATGAAATTGAACATACAGTGCAAACAGTATAACCAAGGGAATAATTAGCTTGGCAACAACGTGCAGTACGTGGTGCGCTTTTAAACCAGATTCTGGCGCATCACTTTCTTCGCGGCGCCTTACGCCAAGTAATGCTAAGACACCAATTGCTGCTGAAAATACAACAACCGTTTCTCCTAAAGTATCGAAGCCACGATAGCTTGCAAGTACTGATGTCACCATGTTCGGTAATCCGACTTCTTTAGGTGACTCTTCTATATAGCGTGGAGCGACATGTTCGTGTACTGGGTTGTCAGGGTGCCCAAAGGGAGGCATGTCGAGCGTGCCGTAGATCAAGGCAGCGCCGGTTACGCAGACTACAACCAAAGGGAGGATTGAAGAGTGGGCACTTTGCTTTTCCTTTCTACCAGTTAATGCCAGTGTGCCAAGCATGAGTACTGTAGATATGCCCGCACCAACCGATGCCTCGGTGAACGCGACATCAACTGCGTCAAGGTTTACGAATATCAATGCTGACAGAAAACTATATATTCCGAAGAGCATGACGACAGCAAATAAATCTTTCAAAAATATAATGCGTAAAGCAGTGAGCGCCAACATAGCAAGCAGTACCAAGTCGATCAGTTCGGCCATTAGTGCGTTTGCTCCTGTTGTTCTTTCTTGGTTTCAGCAATTGTAAGTAAGCCGCCATGACGGGCTGACTTAGCAAGAGCATGAGAAGCGGTAGGACTGGTAAGCATCAAAAACACCAGTATGAATAAAAGTTTTGCGGTATTTAAATCGAAAGACGTCTGCAAGAGGAGACCGCCTATGATCAGAATGGCTGCAATAGAGTCCGTGACACTCGCTGCGTGAACGCGAGTGAAGAAATCCGGGAATTTAAAAAGTCCAACGGCACCACTTAAGCCGAAGAAAACGCCTGCTATTAGCAGGAGGCTACTAACAATATCTAAGACAAACATGTCCAACCATTATTATTTAAGTTTTATTCAATTGGCGCTGTGTATTCGAAAAAGCGAAGTACCGCAACCATCCCTGTAAAGTTGATTAATGCGTACACAATGGCAATGTCCAGGAAGTCTGGGCGTCCCATCATATAACCGGCGGCCGCAATAAAAAGAACAGTCTTGGTGCCAAACATGTTTACTCCTAGAATACGGTCGTAAACGGTTGGCGCATCGAATGCTCTGGCCAAAGCGATAGCCATAACAACCAAAATAGCGATACAAACAGCAGCGTATATTCCTGTCACTTGTTATTACCCCATATCCCGGCGATTTTATTTTCCATAGCACCTTGTTCGAGTTCTTCTAACGAGGACTTTTGCAGTGCGTGAACAGTCAGTTCACCATCCTCCAAATCTACGCTTAAGGTGCCAGGTGTGAGTGTTATGGAATTTGCGTATAAAACATGATTGCTCGGAGGTATTTCTTTTATATCTATTTTCGCCAAGCTTGGCGAAACCTTATTTGACGAAGTCCAGATCAGTTTTGTAACGTGGGCGCTAGAGCCAATGATCTGCCCAATTAGCCATGGAATGTATCGAATTAATCGTAAACCTGTCCCAATCTCTTGTGGCTCTTCATCTACTTCATCCATACGTTTTAAGACAAAAAGTACGATGATGACAGAAACGGCTCCGAAACTAAGTAATAGTGGTTGGATGTAGCCAGAAAGTAACAACCAGAACGCTGAAAGTAGTACTGCCCATTTAAATATATGCATTTAATGAATACCGGCTTTATTGTTAATTCGAATCATAGCTAGCTGGGGAACGTTGATTTGTAACATTTTTTATATGGTATTTTCAATCATTATAAGAGGTCAATGGTGGTAACACTCTAACCAGAGCTAAATTTCTTGTGAAAGCGCAACAATTTATCTCTATTTGAAGCTAGTCGTATAGTTTCAACTTGTCAACGTAATGCTTGAAAAAAACGCTCATAAACCATTGCTTTTACGCTGGGTATTGAAGTTCAAGCTCGCGTAATATGCACTGCGGATACTGATAGCTCAATAGAAGTACTACAATTATATTGATAGTATTAATCTATCATAGAAAAGTACACTGATAGAGGATTTGCGCTTGTAATGGCTCATGAAACCCCGACACTAAGACAGTTGGAATACTTTGTCTGCCTTGCAGAGTCTGCAATATTTCGTGGTGCGGCAGATATCATCAATATTAGTCAGCCAAGCGTTAGAGATATTGATCAGCTAAATTTATCAAGAATGCACGTTTTAGCATGGCGCCAGAATTGTCCTAATCGGGGCTTTTATCGCCAACTGGCAAAAGAAATACGCACACTGGCTAAAACCAACCTTTGTGATGCCAAGCTTAGCTTCGTATTAGATACTGATAATGGCTAGGCAAAAAAGCTCGTTGACTCAAATCTATAATCAACCAATATGAATTAAGTATGACCTTGAGTTACTATTTGGGTAGTTATTACAATGAACAAAGTATCCATACGAATACAGGTTTTATAACTCTTGGACAGTATGAACAATAAGCAGGTTAAGTATGCAACTACTTATATGCAGGGAAGCCTTCGTTCCAAATAAAACCACCCTGTTTCTTCGCCATTATTAGTAGGGTTGTAACCTACTGGGTATATCATGTATTTCGCATTAGCAGCATTAACTTTTGGCTTAGTGGCAGGGCTGAAACCGGGGCCTTTAGGTGTGTTTGTGATTCATCAAACCATGTCAAAAGGTAATTACAATGGGTTTATGGCTAGCCTTGCACCTATTGTAACCGATGGGCCAATTATACTTCTGGCATTGCTGTTAACGTTGCAGCTTAATGATATAGGCTTGTTTATCTCTGCGATTTCTGTCTTTGGCTCTATGTACCTAGCTCTTATTGCATACAAAATACTTAAAACTCCAAACAACATCGACCCTAGTGTCGGGGGTAGCAAAAGCTCAAGCTTAGCTACGGCAGTAAAAATTAACTTCCTAAATCCAGCACCGTATATATTTTGGCTAACTATTGGCAGTAGCTATATTTTCATGGGCTCTAATATAGAGGCTGTTGTATTTATTGTTTGTACATTATTTAGTCTGTGTATTACGAAATTTTCTGTGGCTCTCTTTATTAAAGCCTTAGGAGAGCGGTTCAACCCGAGAGTTTACGCTGTCGTGCTTAAGTCGCTTTCTGTACCGTTGCTAATATTTAGTGGCCAGTTACTGTTTTCTGGTATCTCAATATGGCTGTAAATGGCATTGGCTATATCAATGACAGGCACGGCTACAAGTTTGTCGCCGCGCCTTTAAACTAGTGTTTGCTTTGTGCGATTTGCGTAATAAAGAATTTGATGGCTCACCAAATCATCGTCAAGTTTACTTAGCTTGGCTTAATACCTAAAACGGTTAAAGAAACAAATTGTAGAATTCAGGTGTAAAGCTAAGTCTTTAATGTTTATAATGTAAAGATTAACAAAGATTAAACATGCTCGGTAGTAGTACCGGTTGGCATAAAAGGAATATGAGAATATGAGAATTATTATCATTGGCGGTGGGCCGGCCGGGCTCTATTTTGCGAGTGCCATGAAAAAATTCAATCCTGGCTTTGACATCACCGTTTATGAGGCTAAAAATGAATCAATCAACTCATTTGGTTTAGGCTACACGCTACAGGGGCTGACCAAAGATTTGTTAGCGCATTTGGATGAGGATTATTTCACATCACTCTTTGCGAATAACACTCCGCCGAGACTCTCACAAGCCACCGTAAAAACCAATAACGACTGCCAAACCTTTAAGTTTTCTGATGGACACTGCGTTTCCCGTTTTGAATTGATGCGCTATTTCAGAAATAAAGCTACGTCACTCGGAATAACTATCGAAGAGAAAAAAGTGCTTCCATCTGAGCTAAGTCAGCTACAAGATTCCTGCGACTTATTGGTTGGAGCAGATGGCGTAAACAGCATTGTACGAAAAGAATATGCGGCTAAATTTGTCACACAGCAGCATGAAGCAAAAATAAAGTTTACTTGGTTTTATAACGACTCACCAAAACCTCAAACAAATGTCAGGTTTTACGTCATTAAAACATCTACCGGCTTCATTCAGTTGTCCTCCTACCCCCTAACGGACACCAGGCAGGCTGTTATCATTGAAATGACCGAAAAGTGCTTTCAATCGAGTCGCTTTCTCCAGCAAAGCCCAGCCGAAGCTATCCCCCATCTTAATAAGATATTCACCAGCGAAGAAGACAAAATTGACTTGGTTTCTACCAATTTGCCCTGGTTTTCTTTCAAGATGAATACCGTTAAACACCTTTTCCATGAAAATATGGTTCTAATTGGCGATGCGGCTTTTTCTTTCCACTATAGCGCGGGCGTTGGTTTGCAAACAGCATTTAACATGGCTAACGCATTAACAACATGCTTTCAGAGGTGTAATGACATCGACACCATTCTCAATCATTACTCAGAAATGACACCAATCGCATTGCGCGCCCCAATTGATAAATCTTTGAATGATATTAATTGGTTAGAAAATATAGACGAACATTTGCTAAACACCCCAGAACATCGGCTGATCGAACATTATTTAGAAAAAAACAAGTACACTAAATAATTGAAAATCCATTCAAACCAAAAGAGATTAAACCTTTGGAAAAAACCAGATTTAGCTACTGGTATCTGGCTTGTTATTTTGAAGGGGCCAAAGTGACTGACGCTAAGTTAAGGCTTAGTCCAAATTTTTAGTTATACCCACCTAGGTTAAATAATTTGGACATCCTACTAAAGCACTAAAACCTGGTGGGCCGCTGTGGTTAATATTGAGTGGGGAGGGTATGCGAATCTTTCCAAAAGGTGGGAAGAGTTTGTTTGATAAATTGTAGTCATGGATAAGGTGGACATTACTTTAGTAGTTAAAGCTGATGTTCCCTAGCATCGAGAATTCGCTTTCGTTCAGCTAGATTTAGTACCTTTTGACTTAAAAAGCGACCGCCTGTCGTATATCCTGAGAACTTACAAGAACGAATCAAAAACTGTATATAAAACAAGTGGCTAAGAAACTGGTGTAAAATCACGATATACGACATAGTGTCGCATTTCTTAATAGTTTTTGAATCTCGGACTTCTGCGGAATCCAGTCATGGTGTATGATTCGAGTAATATCAGAACGATTTTAAAAAAAGGATATACGACAGGTGGATATACGACCTTATGTCGTAGATTCAAATGTTAGGCATACATGTATTCAAATCAATATCGGAAAGGAGAGTGGCGTAAGCCCTAAGTTATATGGCAGTAAATTTATCATTTTTATCTGAGATTGATGATCCAGAATCAGTTGTCACGGCGATCCCATCAAGCCCTACTTTTCCAGAATTTGTTGAAGGTCGATTTAATAGATATGGCGTGTTTGTAGACTTATTCCAATCCTTAATTATGGAATCGTCCTCATCTGCTGAATTGCTGGATGCGATCCGCAATCCAAAAGTTTATAAGGCTGATGTAAGAATGCCTCTTCTTAAGCTTTTTAGAAGGTGCGTTAGTACTGTCATAGATACCGAAAAATCCAAAAAACTAATGAATCCAACCTCAATGTTCGTTGATAATTACGGGCATACTTTTAAAGATATCAACCTTCTTAAAAGGCAGTTTTCTAATATGCCCGAGAAGGATAAATACGCTCTGACTTCACTAATTGGTGAGTATGATGACCGAGGCAAGCAAGGTTACATCTTAACAGACTTATTCTTTACTTGGTTTGAAGATAGGTTTTCAGAAAATCTTACTATTGAAGGGCCAAGAGGAGCAGGAAAAGATATTCAATTGCAAAGTATATTTGAAGACTTTGATAGTGATTACCCCTGTGATTTTGTCATCAGAGACTTTGATAGTAGCGAGGTTCTAGCGGTCGGATTTGCACGTTATGATAGCACTAGAGGAGGCTCACAGTCTGATGACCGAACAGGTGGAAATAATGATAAAGTAATGAAAGCCGATGAATTTACAAAATCATCTAACACTAATTTTAAATTGTTATTTTTATCAGATGGCCCCGGTTTGACGCATCGAGATACTTGGGAAGAAGCCTGTATTCTTGATGGCAAGCTAAGTGATAGAGTGCGAGTGTCTACTTTAAAGTTAGCAGATGATAGAATAACTGAGCAATGGCTAAGAAATTAAATGTGCAGCTTACGCTGCACATTTAATTATATTTTTGCTAGTAATTTAACTTCTTTATGGTGTTTTTCTAAGACATCGGAATCAACATAGAAATTAAACTCTGTCCTGAAGTTTTCTGGTAGCGGGGCTTGATCAGAACTAAACATATCATTTGTTCGATCAGCCTCCTTTCCATTTACGTAATCTCCCATTTCCTCCAACCCATGCCGCAACCTCTTCAAGGTTGCCTCAGCAGCAGTGAAGGATTGATCAATTCCGATCCATTTTCTACCTAACTCATTCGCTGCATGAATGGTAGTACCAGACCCATTAAACGGATCGAGAACAATGTCACCCTCATTGCTAGATGCGTTAATAACCATCTTAAGCATGTCTAGGTTTTTTTCTGTTGGGTACCCTGTAATTTTGATGCTTTGATGGTGAGCGTCTCGATATTGATCCCAATAATCTGTAAGTGGACGTTGCTTGTTTTGTGGCAAATACACTTTCCGCCTAGGGTTTCCATTTTTCGACCAGTGAATTTCGCCGTTAGCATCTAAAGCGTCCAATTTTGCAGGGGTTAGTTGCCAATGCTTCCCTTTTGGAGGATTCATTCCTTTCCAAGGTTTTCCCGTTTCCCCATTTCTCACGCCTGGTGCGTGTATTGGTACCAGCTTATACCGTCCTTTTTCATCCTTTTTTGTATATTCTTTATTAATCCACTCTTCTGTTGCTGGCACACTTGGTTGATTCCATATATAAGTGTCAGTTTTAGAGTAAAACAATATGTAATCATTCAAATTAGGGTATTGGTTTTTTGTATAATTTTTGGAGCTGCATTTCTTTCTAACAATCATGTTTCTGAAGTTGTTTTCGCCAAATACTTCATCCATAACCAACTTTAAATGAAAAAGCATTTGATGACCTATGTGCACATAGATAGAACCGTCATCTGTAAGTAACTCACGCATTAATATTAGACGCCTTCTCATGAATTCAATCCATGAGGCTGTACCAAAAACGTCTTTATAAGCGTGCTTCAGTGCTCTTGACTGAAAGTCTTTTCCAGTACCATATGGAGGGTCTAAATAAATCAAGGAAACCTTACCGCTATGGCATTCGAGCAGCTTTTTAAGACCATAAAAATTATCTGCAAGTAAAAAGGCATTTACGTCTATATCTTCTATGGGCGAAACTTTGCCTTTACCATCAATAGAGGAATACTCATGATCTACATCACTAAATATTTCATCTTTGGAAAGCTTATTTGGATAATTTAACTCAAAACCATCTTTATTTGAGGGTAATGGAAAAGGCTCGCTCTTAGCAGAGTCCGCAAGAAGTGCATCTTCCCCCAACTTTTCGCCTTTCACTATGCCTGTAGCCATGCCGTGCCTCGAAAACTTATACTTTTATCTACCATAGCACAGCTCCTTACAATACACAACTTGTGTAAGTTGTGTATTTTGCATAATTTACTTAACAGTGCTAACCTTCTGAAAAAAACGAGACACTCTTGTGAGCCAAGCAAAATTCAAAAGATTTAATTTTAGCCTTACTGAACCTGTCAGTAAGGATATCGACGAGATCAGTTTACTCCCCCGAGACTTTAAGTGCAGCAGAAGTGATGTTTTGAAGGCTGCCATATTATCTTTTAAAAAACTATCGAAAGCAGAGCAAATTGAAATATTAAGAAAGGTTTGTGTTGATAGTGAAAATGCCTAACAAGGCGCTGCTGTCGGACAAGTTTTCCGCTGCGCTCCAAATTTGCCGCAGAGCGCGGCGTTAAATTTTTTACAAAAAACAGAGACGAGGAGGTCTCAAAAAATGACGAAAACAATAGTAGCTTTATCGGTTCTCACGCTCGCTGGGTGTGCATCATTTACACCTACAAAGGAGCGTTTTGAAGGCTATAAAATATATGATATTAAAGCAGAGGTGTCATCTTCAATAACGATGAAACTGTCCAATAGTCTCAAGGAAGCAATGCAAGAAAACGCTGATAATGTAAAGTTTGAAAACAACTTACCACCTGCAACTCTACCAGATGATGTTGGTCGTTTTGAGCTAGTAAATCCATTTGAAAATGCAAAAGGTTTTGCTGCTTTAGCAGGTGCATCAATGAGAGTGCCAACTTGCAAAGATGCAGTTATTCAAGCAACTTCAAATGACAATTTTGCCGGCGCAGAAAACACCACTTTCTTTACATGCTTAATGCCTTACAAAGAAGGTTACAAAATGAATGTGTATTATGCATTTACTAAGGTATCTGGGGGTTTTTCTACTGAAGCTCTTGGTAGAGCTTTAGCTCAATCAGTTGTTGGCGATAGTAGCCAATTTATTCCAAGAACTGTCTCTGCTCTAGAAACAGCAATTACATCAAATGGAGTTGCACTCAATTTAATTGATAGTTATCCAAACTAAATTTAACAAGTGCATCTTGCAAGGACTTGGGTAAACTGTCACCTTTTGTGCAAAAATACGCACAAAAGCCGCCACTTTACCCAAGCCGCAAATGCAGGCGTTGGTATGACTCCCCACGTCAAGAGGCCCGCACAAAATCCTGCCGGAACCTCGGCCAGAGCCTTTCTTTTTAATTAACATTCTTCCCGTTAGGGAAGCGTCAACGCATCAGATGAAGCAAGTAATTTCGACGGTG
>NZ_LWGA01000198.1:0-997 GCF_001635235.1 Oleiphilus sp. HI0117
GGGAATAAGCTCTGGGGACTGTCGCGCTAAGTAATACTTTCCTTTGGTAATATAAGCGATCAGTGGCACAAAGATGAAACAGGCTAACAAAGAAATAAAGTGGCTAAGATTCTTACTTGTCTCGCCNAACACCCCAAGATATGCAGCTAAACCAAGAATACAGGCAGCCACCATTGAAACAGTACCAACCGGGTTAACATCATAGAGGTGACCTCGCTTAAACTCGATATAAGAGGGGCTGAGCCCAAGTGGTTTGTTAATCAATAAGTCTGCAGTAAGCGAGCCTAGCCAACTCACTGCGACAATAGCGAAAACCCCCAAAATTGCTTCGAGTGCCTCATGCACACCTAACTCCATCAGAATCAAAGCAATTGTCACATTGAAGACCAACCAAACAACCCGCCCAGGGTGGCTGTGAGTTGCCCGCGAGAAGAAGTTAGACCAAGCTATCGACCCGGCATAAGCGTTCGTTACGTTGATCTTCATCTGGCAGATAATCACCATAACCGCAGCTAAAATAAGCGACATTGACGGTGAGTTAGTCAGGTAATTAAATACACGTTCGTACATATAAGTCGGGTCGCTGGCGACCACATAAGTAGCCCCTTCTGTAATCGCAATATAAGCGATAAAGGAGCCAAAGAGCATTTTCAGCAAACCGATAAAGATCCAGCCTGGCCCTGATAAGACCAACCAAAACCACCACTTTTTCTTATTCTGTTCAGTCTTAGGAGGAAGAAAGCGTAGATAGTCTACCTGCTCACCAATCTGAGCAACCAAGGCAAAAAATACTGAAGCAGCGGCGCCGAACAATAGCCAATTGAATTCACCTGCATTACTAAGGCCCTTTGGCTGATAGTCTGTCCAAGCAGGCAAAGTATCATATTCGACAATGATCACGGTAGCGATTGCCGCGATTTGTAATAGTAACCACAGAGTTTGCGTCCCGACTTGAAAACGCGAAATAGTGGTAATCCCCCGGATCACAATAGGGATA
>NZ_LWGA01000199.1:0-793 GCF_001635235.1 Oleiphilus sp. HI0117
TCGATGACTGGGGCTTGGAGGCTTTAACACAGCCTCAAAAAAATGATCTACTCGAAATTATGGAAGATCGCCACAACAGTAAATCGACCATAGTGACTAGCCAATTACCGATGACGAAGTGGCATAAATTTATCGACGATCCGACCTTGGCTGACGCCATATTAGACCGGCTACTGCATAACGCTCACAAACTTAACTTAAAAGGAGAATCGATGAGAAAAGTACTAACTTCGTTGACTGAAGATGATCACTTGAAGTAAAAAGACAACTCACGATGCATGGATGGGAAACAAGTGATCACGTTCAGCGCAACGGCTGATCAGTTTTAGCGGAATACGCACCTGATCATTTGCCTCTTGATCGGATAATTGCTTATGAAACATCCGGTACAACTGGGCACGCGTTAACGATACCATCTCATCCCATCGTCGCAGCAAGATACAGCGCTTATCATAAGAAAGCTCTATTGTGGAATTACGTGGATACGGGAGAGTTCCGAAGTGATCTCGCTGTTATCTTGGCAGGGTTTCAAGAGAGTTGTTTCACTTATGCGTCTGTGTCTCCCTATCTGAACAATAAAGCGTTGTTGAAGTTAAATTTTCATCCAAACGATTGGGGTAGTCCTGATGATCGGGAGCTTTACATCGACCTCAACAAACCAGACCTTATCTCTGGCGACCCAATATCTTTGTCAGAACTTTCAATGATCCCGTTTAGGCATCGGCCGAAGGCAATACTCAGTACGTCAATGACTTTGTTGAAAGCAGTTCGGGATGATTTTGAATCTCGGTAT
>NZ_LWGA01000200.1:0-833 GCF_001635235.1 Oleiphilus sp. HI0117
TATCTTACCGCGGATTCAAGCACACCAGGCGGCGCTGCAATCCGGGGCTGAGAGTTTGTCATTACATGAAGAAGATGAGTGGTACTTTTAAGAACTTCAACGGGATTATTTTTTGTAGGCAGAGGGTTCCACCACTCTCTAAGAATCTGCCTATGGGAGCTGTTTCGAGCATCGCACTCATTTAGATACAAAAAAACCCGGAGCTTTTCAGCGCCGGGTTTTTAGTCTTAAGGAAGCTAATTTAAGCTTGCTTAGGACCTGCATCAACGATCGCATCAGATACGTCAAACTTCTTGAAGTTTTCAACAAACTGAGAGATCAAATCAGCTGCTTTTGCATCGTACGCTGCTGGATCTTCCCAAGTATTACGTGGGTTAAGCAACTTAGCATCAACACCTTCCAATGAAGTTGGAACGTCTAGATTCAAGGCTTCCAAGTGCTCTGTTTCAGCATCAGCCAAAGCGCCGCTCTGGATTGCGCTGATGATTGCACGAGTCACCGGAATGCTGAAACGTTGGCCTGTGCCGTAAGCACCGCCTGTCCAGCCCGTGTTAACCAAGTAAACCTTAGAACCGAACTCTTCCATACGCTTCATTAACAATTCAGCGTAAACGCCTGCTGGGCGTGGGAAGAAAGGTGCACCGAAACAGGTAGAGAACGTAGACTTCAACTTAGAGTCTGAACCCATCTCTGTAGAACCAACCAATGCCGTGTAACCACTTAAGAAGTGGTAAGCCGCACCTTCTTTAGACAACAATGATACTGGAGGTAGTACACCCGTCATATCACAAGTCAAAAATACGATAGCGTTTGGCTCGCCTGCTAAGTTTTCA
>NZ_LWGA01000201.1:0-857 GCF_001635235.1 Oleiphilus sp. HI0117
CAAAGCGGGCGCGCAGCTCAACCACGACGCGAACATTTTTACCATTCTTTGCCGCATTGATCAGGGCATCGATAATTCGGCTTTTTTTGGCGACGCGATAAATGCTGATACTGATATGTTCAACTTTAGGATCGTATGATGCCTGCCGTACGAACTCGGTGAAATGGTTGAACTTGTGATACGGGTAATAAAGTAAAATATCGCCTTCAGAAATCGCCTGGAAGCTGCTTTTGTGAGCGGCGAACTTCTTGCTTTCGATTCTCGGAAGCGGTGAATATTCTAAATAGTTGCGCCCGATATTAGGGAAACTGATGAAGTCTCTGAAGTTGTGATAGCGGCCACCCGGGATGACGGCGTCATAATTTGAGATGCCGATTTTATCAAGCAAGTAGTTCAGTGTGGATTTCGGCATTTCCCTGTCATAGACAAAGCGAACTGGCTCAGCTGTCATGCGTTGCTTAATGCTGAGTGACATCTGCTCTAGTAGAGATTGGTCAATATCTTCAGATAGCCCGTATTCCGCATCACGAGTCATCTTCATGGAATAGGCATGAATTTCATCAAACTTATAATTGCCTTTGAAGACGCTCTTCAGAGAGTAGCGAATAATATTATCAAGCATGATGATGCAGCGGCGCTTTTGCCCCTTGATTCTAGGTAGCTCAATGAAACGGCTCATATCGTCTGAGGGTACTTCAACCAAACTATATCTAGATTCGCCTTTGCGAATTAGTTCGACCGCAAGGTAGGTGATGTCATCATCCAATACCTGAGCAAGGTCGATTTTTCCCTCGCACATTATAGGGTTAATGTATTGCAGAACATTGTCTTTGAAATACTGATTAACCCATTCCCCT
>NZ_LWGA01000202.1:0-982 GCF_001635235.1 Oleiphilus sp. HI0117
TTATTGGCCTCAATGCAATATTGGGCGCTTTTCAAGAATTCCGGGCTGAAAAAGCGATGGCTTCTCTTAGAGCCATGGCGACACTCGAGACGCTGACTTTACGCGATAGCAAATGGCAGACTATTTCCAGCACGCAACTCGTCCCTGGCGATATTATTAGCCTGGAGGCCGGCAACGTAGTGCCTGCCGATGTTCGCCTTGTCGAGGGCAAGGATATTGAGTGTGATGAATCATCACTGACAGGTGAATCTCTTGGTGTTGATAAACGTGTCGAAGCACTTGAACACGAAGATACCTTGCTCGCTGAGCGCAGCAATATGCTATTCAAAGGCACTCAGATCAACAGGGGCTCAGCTCAATGCATTGTCACTGCCACAGGCATGGAAACCGAGCTGGGGAAAATAGCCTCATTGCTAAAAAGCGCTAAACAGAGCCATACGCCACTCCAGAATAGGCTAGCCCTATTCAGTAAGCGTCTCGCTATCAGTATTGTGTTTATATGCCTGGTTGTGATTGTCCTTGGCCTTATTCGGGGTGAACCCTGGTTATTAATGCTGCTAACCGGTATTAGCCTAGCTGTGGCAGCCATTCCCGAAGCCCTACCTGCTGTTGTAAGTATTGCCTTAGCCTTAGGGGCAGCAAAAATGATCAAGATTAATGCCTTGATGCGTAACCTACCTTCTGTCGAGACCTTAGGCTCGGTTAGCTACATCTGCTCTGATAAAACCGGCACTCTCACTCAGAACAAAATGCACGTAGACAAGCTAATTACACCTGAAAGCAAACCTTACGCCCTGAACAGTTTGGCTCAAAGCTCGCACCTTGCACATGTGCTCTCGCTCAACAATGATGTCAGGGTTAGTCGCGAGATAGAGCAGTCTAGTGGCGAACCGACAGAGCTAGCCTTGTTCAACTGCGCAGCCCAAGCTGGCTTCCTAAAAACAGAACTTGAGAAATCGCTTCCGCGCGTTGCCGAGTGTGC
>NZ_LWGA01000203.1:0-523 GCF_001635235.1 Oleiphilus sp. HI0117
GCTCGATACCCAACTCTTTTGCTTGTGATGCTGATTGAGCCCCGGCTTCTAGTGCTTGGCTTAGTTGTTCCTCGCTCATCGCGCTTTGCTGGCAGAAGTTCGCGGTGCCGGCAGTAATACGCTGGTCAGTCACGCTATCTAAGGGAGCGAGTTCATTGACTGTGCCTAGGTTAATTACGCCGAAATCAGCATTCAATTGGCGAGCTAATACGGTAATCGCGGCACCGCCAGCGGCAAAGTTTTTTACCATCTCACCTGTCACGATTTGAGGGAAGGCCGAAACACCTTCATCAACAACACCGTGGTCTGCAGCAAAAATACGGATCATGATCTTGTCTATAGTGGGTACTTCCTTGCCTTGTAAGCCAGCAAATTTGATTGCTAGCGATTCCAGCTGGCCTAATGAACCGGGTGGCTTGGTTAGTTGCCCCTGACGAGTACTTGCCGCTGTTTGGGCTTCCAGATTAATTGCTTGAGCAGCGTCATTAAGCCATTGCATAGGAGGTATCCTGATATAAAATTA
>NZ_LWGA01000204.1:0-1437 GCF_001635235.1 Oleiphilus sp. HI0117
ATTTCGCGTATATTGAATCTCGGCCAATCGTTTTAAGATATCGCGTTGACTAGCCGGCTCCCCCCTATCTAGATGTAGCATCATCTTGAGATATGATTCCGGGTCACCCAAACCGTAGATGGCAGAAACCGTGGCAATAATTATTGCGTCTGGCCGCTCCATAAGTGCTTTAGTTGCAGATAGACGCATCTGCTCAATATGTTCATTGACTGAAGCATCTTTTTCAATAAAGGTGTTTGAAGATGGAACATAGGCTTCAGGTTGATAATAGTCATAGTAAGAAACAAAGTACTCGACCGAGTTTTGCGGGAAAAACTCTTTAAATTCGCCGTATAGCTGAGCCGCCAGTGTTTTATTATGCGCCATTATAATAGTAGGTCGCTGAAGCGCTGAGATAACGTTTGCAACCGTATAGGTCTTACCTGACCCCGTTACACCAAGAAGCGTTTGATACATCAAACCGTCTTCTATCCCCTCAACAAGTTGTTTGATTGCTTCAGGCTGATCCCCCGCTGGGGAAAATCGTGACTCTAGTAAAAATTCCTTCGCCATTATGATTCCGGTCGTAATGAAAAAATGATAGACTTCGCAAGTTTGACCACTCCCTTAAAGGAAAATCTATTATCAGTCACGAAGCATGACTGTAGATTGACCTTCTAAACTTGGGTGGCAGCACTAAGACACTTGTATATAAATACAACTGCAGCTATGCGATGCGCTTATCGGGTAGCAAACGATAGCAAATTTTTTGCTTTAGAATAAGCCAGTACACGTTCTTTATTTACGGTGAGCAATTATTCCTGATTGAGGAAACAGACTTGGAAGCACAATCATCCAACCCAGCTTTATCTGCCCTGGAACTTTCAAACCGGGTACAACTTATAAAACCATCTCCGACCTTGGCTGTTACCAACAAAGCCAATGAACTAAAAGCCGCAGGTAAAGATATTATCGGCTTAGGCGCTGGCGAACCAGACTTCGACACCCCTGAACACATTAAGCAGGCTGCGATTAGTGCAATAAAAAATGGCCAGACGCGCTACACCGCAGTAGACGGCACTCCAGAACTAAAAGGCGCGATCATCGATAAATTCAAGCGCGATAACAAGCTTGAGTATACGCCTAAGCAGATCCTCGTATCGTCTGGCGGAAAGCAAAGCTTTTTCAATCTCTCACTTGCCTTGCTAAACCCAGGCGACGAAGTCGTTATCCCTGCACCGTACTGGGTATCCTACCCCGACATGGTCAAGATAGCGGAAGGCAAACCAGTTATTGTTGAAACGAGCCTTGATAACCGTTTTAAAATGACTGCCGAGCAACTGTCAGCAGCAATTACCGATAAAACCAAAATCGTAGTTTTAAACTCTCCCTCGAACCCAACCGGGATTGCTTATACACGTGAAGAACTGGTTGCCATTGGCGAGGTACTAAAACAAC
>NZ_LWGA01000205.1:0-944 GCF_001635235.1 Oleiphilus sp. HI0117
CATAAATTCGTCAGCACTTAGATTTTCACGAATCCACACGCCATTCAACCAGCTTAGCTTTTCGACGTCGAAAATCGGTCCACCAAGCGAAACACGTTTAATATCGAAGTTCTCAATCATTTCCTGTAGTGTAAATTTCTCACGCTCATCAGGCATAGACCAACCCATTCGCCCCAAATAGTTAATGACTGACTCGGGTAAAAAACCAGCACGCTCATAATAATTAATACTGGTTGGGTTCTTACGCTTGCTTAGCTTGCTCTTATCCGGGTTTCGTAATAATGGCATGTGACATAGCACAGGCATATCCCAGCCAAAATACTTATACAACAACTGGTGCTTAGGTGCCGAGTTAATCCACTCTTCACCACGGATAACATGCGTGATCGCCATCAAATGGTCATCAACTACATTCGCCAGGTGATAAGTAGGCATACCGTCTGACTTAAGCAGAATTTGAGAATCGACCTGAGACCAGTCAATCTCTATCTTGCCACGTAACATATCGTCAATTTCGCAAACACCTTCGTCCGGAACTTTCATACGAATAACATGCGCATCGCCACGAGCTAAACGTTCTTTGACTTCGTCACTAGATAACTCAAGGTCACCTTTAATCCCAGGGTTTAAACCCGCCGCTTTTCGCTCTTCACGAATCGCATCAAGCTCTTCTGGTGTACGAAAACAATAAAAGGCATTACCCTGTTCGACCAACTGCTCGGCATAGGCACGATAGTCGTCTTTTCGCTCACTCTGGCGATAAGGCCCATAATCACCACCTACATCTGGACCTTCGTCCCAATCAAGCCCTAACCACTTCATTGAAGATAAAATATCACGTTCCGATTCTGGCGTGCTTCTCGCTTGGTCAGTATCTTCAATTCGAAGGATAAACTTACCTCCGTGTTGCTTGGCGAAACACATATTAAACAATGCAATATATG
>NZ_LWGA01000206.1:0-480 GCF_001635235.1 Oleiphilus sp. HI0117
TAAACATGCCAGGTCTCGGTATTCATTCGGTACTCGATTTCGTTCACAGAGCTTCTTTATCGGCTCTAAACCTAGGCGCTCATGGCCATGATGGCTTGGCCATTTTTCAGGGGCGGTACAAGCTTTTCCCAAGTCGTGTGTAAGAGCAGCAAAGCGAACTTGTTTTGATTGGCTTAGTTGACTAGCTTGCTCCAAGGACATGAGAGCGTGGATGCCACAGTCGATTTCTGGGTGGTACTTTTCTGGCTGAGGAATGCCAAATAGCGCATCGATTTCCGGGAATACGACTTTCAGGCAGCCAACTTTTCTAAGTACTTCAAAATAAATCCAAGGGGACTTTTCACTTAGTGCTCGTTCAGTTTCTTGCCAGATACGCTCAGGGACTAAATGATTTGCCTCACCTTTCAGAACCATTTTGCTCATGAAATCGAGTGTTTCGTCAGCTATTTTAAAGCCGAGGTGATAAAAGCGAGCAGCGAA
>NZ_LWGA01000207.1:0-5255 GCF_001635235.1 Oleiphilus sp. HI0117
AAACCGTTTATAATACAGACATAATTAGTGGTATCGTTTGTATCACCCACTCCCAAGCCCTTATAACCCCGCTTTACTAGGTAGGTGTAAATGTCTGATATTAATGAAACTGCGATTAGCAGCTTAAACGAAGCGTCCTCCGCTATTTCAAATCTCGCAAACTCTCTTGATAACAGTTTTTCATCTGCCATATCATTGATAATGAAATCTGAAGGACGCCTAATAGTTTCAGGCATGGGGAAATCCGGCCATATTGGCAAAAAAGTCGCAGCTACACNCGCTTCTACCGGCACACCTAGTTTTTTTATTCACCCCGCCGAAGCATTTCATGGTGACTTAGGGATGATCCGCCCTAGCGATATCATCTTGCTTATCTCGAATAGCGGCGAAACCGAAGAAGTGATCAAACTCATCCCTAGCCTTCGGCGCTTCGGAAACAAAATTATTTCTATTGCTAACGCCCCTGATAGCACGCTAGCAAAAAATTCAGACGTCTACTTGAATATTTTTGTCGAAAAGGAGTCATGCCCAAATAATTTGGCTCCTACCACATCGACAACGGTGACACTAGCTTTGGGCGACGCACTTGCTGTTTCACTAATGAAAGAAAGAAACTTTCAACCTGAGCACTTTGCAGCCTTTCACCCTGGAGGAAGCTTGGGTAGACAGCTACTGACCAAGGTGCGTGACGAAATGCTTGCTCAAGACCTACCTTTTGTAAGCCCTGAAACACCTGTTGATGAAGTTATCATTACAATGACTCAATCGCTTCAGGGTATTGCAGTTGTTATCGATGAAAACAAAGCGCTTCTTGGCGTAATCACTGATGGAGACTTGCGCCGTTCTTTGGTAAAAGGTGGTGACATTCACACCCAAAAAGCAAAAGATATAATGACCACAGACCCAATAACCATTGACGAGGGAGAAATGCTCTTTACGGCCGAAACGATCATGAAGGAAAACAGCATTACAAAATTACTGGTTATTGACGGCAAAGAAGCTGTTAGCGGCATACTCTCAATATAAGCCCTCTAAAACACTGAGTTTATTTTACCAAAAACAAAGGTTGTCCTGCTGTTTTGGTTGTGGCAACCACCTTATTTCCCTCAAGCGCAATCGTGCTTCCATATTCAACAACTTCAGGACTGCTTAATTCTAGAAGTTTAGACCAGGTCTTATCTTCATGATCCCGAGCATAGATGTAAGTGATACCCTTATCTTCAGCTCCTCCTTCATCGAACAGTGAGTGCGAGACAATCAGGTCGTTATCATATAGCGCCACTGCATTGCCAAAGCTCGAAAACGGTTCATTTACGGGAGCTTTTATATAGAGGTCCTGAGAAAAGTTTCCACTGGCAGCATCTCTTTTAAATACGTAAACGGCTCCAGAATCGCTTGAATCGTTATTCGACATATCGCGATTGAACCCTGTACTTGCGCCGTCCTCATGGGATGCAGAAACAACCAGATAGTTTTCATTCGAAGCAATTGAGCTACCAAATAGATCACCAGAATCTGCATTCGATGCCTTTATAATTGAACTCAATTCGTGAAATCCCACCTGATTACTATTTATAGCGCTAAAAGCAAACACAGCGCCGGAATTTGACCTACTTAGTACAGGCTCATATGACTCTGGCGAGGGCGAATTATTTATCACACGGTCATTACTTTGTTCATAAGGAGCTGATACAAATACTTGGCCGTCAGGTGTTAAAGAAATAGCACTACCAAAGCGATCTCCCGCAACGGGTTCTAAAGCTTTTAACGTCTCGATATATTGCAAGAAATTGCCCTGACTGAGATTCAGCGAATACATATAAACTGCACCTGAGTTAATGGCTTGCGTGTCGGAAAAGATGCCATTCAGGCTATCTTCTTTTGGTGCAGCAATAGCTAGGCTATGACCAATATACTGCCCAGATGAACTTAACCGAGCGCTTAACGCAATTTGCTCACCAAACCCTTTGTCGAAACCGGAGGCACCTCGAACATTTTCCTTTGCTTTGATATAAGAGTGAAGTGCCCAACTTCCATCTCGCTGCAGCACATAAAGGTAGACTGCGCCAGATTCAGGAGAAAGATTGCTAGCGCTGGCATTTTCAAGTTCTTGAGAGAGCGCACTTGAATAGTCCCCTTCTGCAGTATAGTTAGTGTACACATCTTGCGCAGAGCTATCTTCACCAGGGGCAGAAACTACCAATAGTTCGCCGTCCACAAACACAGATTGACCAAATTTATCGCCTGGCTCAGCATTTGGAGCCTTCAACATCCAGACTAACTCCCAAGAATCGTTTGCATTTCTTTCATAGATATAAACAGCGCCAGAGTCCTCTGAGAATTCATTGACAATCGAGCCGTCAAGGTCATTCTGTATCTGAAGAGCAGTAAATTCACCGGCTGAAGAACTATCTTCCTTTGGCGAACCAAGTACCAAATAATCACCTGATAGTGAAAGATTATTCGATTCAAGTGAATTTTCATCAAACAGAGCTAGAGGATTACCAAAGTCGGTAATTTCAAGCTCATCAGCTTCATCTCGAAATATTACGAAATTATAAGTTAAAACCTGTTCTACATTCCGCCGCATTCCTTGGAGCTCTAATACAGCGTTCTGTGTTTCTTTGGTACTTTCGCCCCCGTCATCTAGCAGTACGAGATTTCGTAACCTCTCGTCTAATTCGCACTCAAGCCCTGAATACGGCATCTGTAAGGACGCCGTAACTTCTAACGAAATCTCGTTTTTGCCAGGTTTAAGAGTAATATCGACTAACGAAGTGTTTTCTGAAAGATCAACATCAAACTGCCTCGTGTCATTATTATGAGAATGCTCAACGATTACACCAAATTCGCGAACCTCAATAGCCGCCTGATCAAGCCTTTCAAACTGAAGTGTAGAAAGTACAGTTTCACCGAGAGAATCTGCTTGAGTTAACTCAGGCAAAACGTTTGGAGCGAAGAACTGTTCAACCTGAACAAAGCCTAGCGTAGTAATGTCTGACAAATGCTCTAAATTAAACTGATAATCAAACTGCCTATAATCAAAGCTAAATGGAAGACCAGAAAACGATACACTATCGAGCAACACTGGTGTCTCGTAAGGAGAATCTTCCAAACAATAAGGACTAGGCTCGGGTTCAACTTCGGCGGGAATTATCAAATCATCCTGCCTACCACAAGCAATTAAAATGAAACTTAGAGATATGACAGATAAAGTTTTATAAGAGCGGGCGAGCATGAATATTTTAGTCCTTTAGATGCGCGGCTATGATCGAACTATTGAGAAGAAAGAATACAAACCCTTTAGGCAATGACGGTAATTATACGTGTATATCAAAGCAACAATCATGATATTGAACACATTTCTTTAAAGATTTATCAAACAACTAATAAAAATTAGTGACTTAGAGTGTGTTAAACTTGGTTTAATTAACCGTACATTCCAAATTTCTTCTTTTCGACCCTTATGATTAACAACTCAGAACAATCACAGAAAAATAGTTCACCAGCTATTGAGCCTAGCCGCAAGTTTTCAGTCGCCCCGATGATGGATTGGACTGATCGCCACTATCGCTATATGGCACGCCTACTTTCAAAACATACCCTTCTTTATACCGAAATGGTGACTACTGGCGCAATTATCCATGGGGGTGCTGATCGATTTCTCAGGTATAACAATGAAGAACACCCTATTGCACTTCAGCTTGGTGGGAGTAAGCCGTCCGAGTTATCACGATGCGCAGAAATTGCCGCTCAATTTGGCTATGACGAGATCAATTTAAACGTTGGCTGCCCAAGCGACAGAGTGCAAAATAACATGATTGGCGCTTGCTTAATGGCTCACGCTGACCTCGTTAAGCAATGTATTTCTGCGATGAAAAATACTGTAGACATCCCGATCACTGTTAAGCATCGAATTGGAATAGATGAACATGATAGCTATGAGTTTGTTCGTGATTTCGTATCGAAAATCGCTGAGGACGGATGTAAAACTTTTATCGTTCATGCGCGTATCGCCATTCTTGATGGCTTAAGTCCAAAAGAAAACAGAGAAATCCCACCTCTAAAGTATGAATATGTCTATCGCCTAAAAAAGGAATTTAAGGACCTTGAAATCATTATTAACGGCGGAATAAAGTCTATCGATTCGTGCAAGCAACACCTTAAGCTAGTTGATGGAGTAATGGTTGGACGCGAAGCCTACCAGCACCCATGGTTACTTTCTAGCGTCGACGAACAATTGTTTGGAGCAAAACCCCATGGTAAAAGCCGTCACGACATTATTCACGACATGATGCCTTACATTGAAACACAGCTTAAAGGGGGTCAAAAGCTTCATTACATTACTCGCCATTTATTAGGCCTCTTTCATGGACAATCCGGTGGCAAACAATTTCGCCGGTATTTAAGTGAAAACGCATACAAAGATGGAGCCGATCTTAAAACGCTAGAACAGGCGCTTTCTCTTGTGCCTGAAAAATGATTGGGATTGTCATATTCTTAAGCTAAAAAGCTGCTATCGTTTATAGATATGGAATACAAAAAGGAAATCAGAAATCAATGGCAAGTAAATTAGAACAGTTAAGACAGTACACTACCGTAGTCGCAGATACAGGTGACATTGACGCGATAAAAAAATGGCAGCCACAAGACGCAACAACTAACCCATCATTAATACTTAAGGCTGCCCCCCTCCCTCAATACCGCCCCTTAATTGACAACGCAATTAACTATGGATCTAGCCAGGGCAAGAGTGACCAAGAGCAGCTTTCTTTGGCATGCGACCACCTAGCAGTATCAATTGGTACCGAAATATCAAAAGTCGTTCCAGGCAGAGTTTCCACTGAAGTAGATGCTCGCCTTTCCTTTGATACCCCTGCCACAGTAGCCAAAGCTAAGTCCTTGATTCAACTTTATGAGGATAGCGGCGTTAGTAAGAGTAGAATTCTTATCAAGATAGCCTCCACATGGGAAGGAATTAAAGCGGCTGAGCAGCTGGAGAAAGAAGGCATCAATTGCAACTTAACCTTATTGTTTGACTTTGTGCAAGCTAAAGCAGCTGCAGAGTCTGGCGCCTTCTTAATTTCACCCTTCGTAGGTCGCATACTTGACTGGTATAAAGCAAACACCGACAAAGACCAATATCTTCCGCATGAAGACCCTGGCGTCATTTCGGTTTCAGAAATTTATAATTATTATAAACAACACGGCTTTAGCACTGTTGTAATGGGTGCAAGCTTTAGAAATACTGATGA
>NZ_LWGA01000208.1:0-1180 GCF_001635235.1 Oleiphilus sp. HI0117
CGGTAAGAGCTACACGCGCACAAACAGATAGAATCTTATATAAAGCCGCAATTCGAGAAACCCTGGAAAACCAGGAAAACCTGGATATCTTCCAACAATCGGCTGATGACTTGATTGTTAAAAATGACCGGGCTTGTGGCGTTGTCACCAATATGGGAGTTCGCTTCCATTCAAAGACCGTTGTTTTGACAACTGGAACCTTTTTAGGCGGTGTTATTCATATTGGTTTAGAAAACCATTCAGGTGGACGTGCGGGAGATCCACCGTCGATAGCATTGGCAAAACGCTTAAGAGAAATGCCTTTTCGTGTTGGCCGTTTAAAAACGGGTACACCGCCCCGAATTGATGCACGTTCAGTTGATTTTAGCGTAATGGACGAACAGCCAGGTGATACACCTTTACCGGTAATGTCTTATACCGGCACAGTTGAACAACATCCAAAACAGATTTCTTGCTATGTAACCCATACTAATGAACGTACGCATGAGATTATTCGCTCAGGTTTTGATCGTTCACCCATGTTTACAGGCATCATAGAAGGAACAGGCCCACGTTACTGCCCTTCTATTGAAGATAAAATTAATCGTTTTGCAGATAAAGACTCCCACCAGATTTTCGTCGAGCCTGAAGGGCTGACAACGCATGAGTTATATCCAAACGGCATTTCAACTAGTTTGCCCTTTGATGTGCAAATTGACTTAGTGCGTTCAATGAAGGGCTTCGAGAAAGCACATATTACGCGGCCTGGTTATGCAATTGAGTACGATTTCTTTAACCCTCAAGACTTGAAACAAAGCCTAGAGACAAAGTTTATCGAGAACTTGTTTTTCGCTGGCCAAATTAACGGCACAACTGGTTATGAAGAAGCCGGTGCCCAAGGTTTACTTGCTGGTATGAATGCTTCGTTGAAAGCAAGTGGTGATATGCTTTGGTGCCCTCGTCGAGATGAAGCTTATATCGGAGTACTGGTTGATGATCTGATTACACTAGGAACCAGTGAGCCTTACCGTATGTTTACAAGCCGTGCTGAATACCGTTTGTTACTACGCGAAGATAATGCTGACCTAAGGTTAACTGAGATCGGACGTAATTTAGGTTTTGTAGGTGATGAGCGCTGGTCACAATTCTCAAGCAAGCGCGAAGCAATCGAGAAAGAAACAGAGCGTCTAAAAACAACTTG
>NZ_LWGA01000209.1:0-1130 GCF_001635235.1 Oleiphilus sp. HI0117
CCTTGGTACCAAGTATGAATTTGGTCGAATAGTATGCTTTAACGGACGTTGAAACGATTTGAACTTCCAGAACTTCCTGGGTTACCTTATTCTAAAATTCATCCCCCAAGGAATGCTCACCACAGTAGTCATCCTCGCGTAGGCGGGGATCCATTGTTTTTGACCGAAAACTTATTAATTCGATTACTTCTGTAGCTTCAAATGCTGCCTATTAATCAAGACACTGGATTCCCGCCTACGCAGGAATGACTGGTTTTTTTTTGGGGGGGGGCTTGAGCGTCAACTTAGCGAACTTTCAAGGCTTTGATATTTTGTTTGGTCATGTCGCGCTCTGTATTACAAGCTGTAAAATCGGGTTTGAGCCGATACATATAAAGCTAGAGCGTATCGCCCTCCGATAATATAGACACATTCACCTGGCCCAATTTTTCTCTCAGCTTTTCTCTATCAACAAGCTTAGCCTGTACTGCGCTAGGCAGTTCGGTAAACAAAATAATACCTTTCTGCACCAGCAAGGAGATGAGGTCTTCCGTCACTCTGGCCAAGTCAGCATCGCTATCCTGTAACGCTAAAAATAAAGCCTCCTTTTCTTGCTGATCCATCATCATGCCCTTTCGTCCAGGAACTTAGTTACTTTAGGGGATATCGTAATATTTTGAGACAAGTGATCCAGCAAACTACCCTGCAGGTACAACAGCTCATACTTAATCAAATACAAGTCATATCGCGCCTCACTACTTAAACGCTTAGCATTTAATAGTTCATTCTCGGCATCCAGCAGATCAATCAAGCTTCGCTGGCCAATATCAAACTGCTTAATGTAGGCTCGCTTGGTGTTTTCTGCCGATTCTGCATAATCCTGAAGTAAGGCGTAACGAGTCGATAAACTCTGGTAACGATGCCAAGCCTGCTCAGCCGCTAAGCTTAACTCACGCTGCGCATCTTCCATGCGATACACTGCCCGCTTAACACGCAGAGCAGCCTTATTCTTAGCCGCTGAGTCTCGCCCACCGTTGAATAAGTCATATTGCATACGCAGCATCACAAAAGCATCATTATTTCGCCCTTTAACACCATCAAGGTTATCATTCCAACTCGCACCAGATTCCAGATAAATCGAAGGTAAATTA
>NZ_LWGA01000210.1:0-793 GCF_001635235.1 Oleiphilus sp. HI0117
GTGCTCGTGAAGCAATTACTGCTGCTGGCGGAAAGGTAGAGGATTAATACCCATGGCGAAGTCAAACGCATTGCCTTCGGGCGTAGGTAAAGGTGTTGCAGAACTCAAATCAAGATTATGGTTTGTGTTCGCTGCAATCCTGGTTTATCGAGTTGGTGCGCACATTCCAGTGCCAGGCATCAACCCAGAGAGACTAGCCGCGCTATTCGAGCAAAACCAAGGTACTATTTTGAGCTTGTTTAACATGTTCTCTGGTGGTGCATTGGAGCGAATGAGTATCTTCGCCTTGGGAATCATGCCCTATATTTCTGCATCGATCATTATGCAGTTGTTAACTGCTGTAAGCCCTACTCTTGAACAGCTTAAGAAAGAAGGCGAAGCGGGTCGTAGAAAGATTAGTCAGTATACGCGTTATGGCACAGTTGCTTTAGCGTTGATACAGGCTTCAGGTATGTCGGTAGGTCTTGCCTCTCAAGGTGTGACCTTCACTGATAGCTTTAGTTTCTACTTCCTTGCGATCTCTACATTTGTTTGTGGTGCTGTCTTCCTTATGTGGTTGGGAGAGCAGATTACAGAGCGTGGTATTGGTAACGGTATTTCCTTGTTGATATTTGCAGGGATTGTCGCGGGTTTACCAGGTGCGTTCGGTCAGTCGTTTGAAGCTGCAAGGCAGGGAGAATTAAATATCCTTGCATTGTTAGGTATTGGTGTATTCGCAGTTGCTATCGTTGCCTTCGTCGTGTTTATCGAACGAGGTCAAAGACGCATCACTGTTAATTATGCAAAAAGACAA
>NZ_LWGA01000211.1:0-950 GCF_001635235.1 Oleiphilus sp. HI0117
TTAAGTAATAGCTGCTCTATTGTTATGCTTATGTAAGTGCTTACTGACCCATGGGTTGGTTAAGCTCTATTAAAATGCCGTCGGCACTTTTTGGGTGGATGAAGATCACTTTACAATTGTGCGCACCAGGTGAAGGTGCATCGGAAAGGAATTGATAACCCTTTGCCTTCAAACGCTCAACATCCGCTTCGATATCGTCGCTGCGGAAACAAAGGTGGTGAATGCCACCGCCTTTCTTTTCCAAGTATTTCTGCACAGGGCCTTCACCGTTAAGCGGGTGAATCAATTCAATGCTGGTTTTCTCAACGTCTAAAAACGCAGCACTGGTTTTTGCTTCAGGTACATCTTCCTGACCTTTCAGGTTCAAGCCGAAGTCTTCTGCAAAGCGCTCTATGGCTTTCTGTAAATCTGGCACTGCTATCGCAATGTGGTCTAAGCCTGTAATCATTGTTTATTCTCCTAAATATTCGCCAAAAACTCAGTGCAAGCTTTGGTTTGTCTGTCTTTTATCTGCTCGTCTGTTTCAATAACGATTTCTTCATCAGGAACAATTTTGAACAGTGGCTGACCCTTCTTAATAATGGTGCCGTCGTCTTCAAGCAGCACTTTAGCAATGGTGCCAGAGAACGGCGCAGCTATTTTATTGAACATCTTCATGACTTCAACGATATAGAGCGGATCTCCCGTCTCAAAGTGCTGGCCTTCCTCAATAAAGGGAGGCATATCAGGCGCTTCGCGCGAATAGAACATACCGCCTGAGCTGGCGAGAATCTCATCACTTTTCGCGACAGGTGGTGGTACTAGGACCTTCGCCATCGCTTCCTGATAATCTTTATTGGTTAAGTTCTCAGGAATGACTAAGCTCAGGTCATCAGCGACTTTCAGTTCGAAGAAACCTGTCTTGGCGGCTATGTATGGCAGTAATAGTAGTACTCTGCAGCCAGCTTGAT
>NZ_LWGA01000212.1:0-689 GCF_001635235.1 Oleiphilus sp. HI0117
GTTGGAAAAGCTTAGGAAGGTTGAGAAACCCGCCAATACCTCGACAATACCGAGTTTAAATTATACAGAAGTAGAGCTTGAAGAGAATGAGCAAGCCAGAAGTTCCTATGATGTGCCCGTCAAAGCGATTTCTGAATATCAGAATTTGCTTAAGAAAAACTCACAGCAAGAAGCTGTTTATCATGCTTACCAAGTTATGAGCCAACCGGTCGTTAGTGTTCAGCTAAGCGATACATGGGGATACGTACTTGAGTTATTCGAACAGGTGCATTATCAGGTAGTTCCTGTTCTGGATAATAAAGGGCAGCTAGTTTCAGTAATCTCTCGCCAACAAATATACGCTAAGCTCTTGTCTCAATCGTCGGTTCAAATGGGGCGGGACACTTCATTATCGAGTGTTATCCAAACAAGGGGGAAATCTGTTGTTTCAGCGGATCCTGTGACAGATGTTCGTAGAGTGGCCAAGGCCTTAGTCATGTATAGCTTGGATGCAATCCCTATTGTGGATGCTGAGCATCGTTTAGTGGGGATTGTCTCCCGCACTGATATTTTAAGGTGTGTGACTGCCAACCCTCCTCTTTCAATGTGGTGTTAGCGCGAAAGAGACTTAAGCCCCCAAAGAGATCTAGGCGAAGATTTATCTGTGTCAGAAAATTCCTTATTAAATGAACGAATTAAACTGCTTTTTT
>NZ_LWGA01000213.1:0-1378 GCF_001635235.1 Oleiphilus sp. HI0117
AGAGCTTACAAGTGCTGCACCCTAATCTCCCACAAGTTGCAGTATTTGATACGGCATTCCATCAAACAATGCCAGCCAAAGCTTATACTTACGCACTACCCTACAAGCTTTATTCTGAACATAATGTTCGCCGCTATGGTTTTCACGGTACCAGTCACCGCTATATTGCTAAGCGTGCATCTGAAACGATAAATAAGTCATTGCCAGAGCTAAACATTATTACCGCTCACCTGGGTAACGGCGCAAGTGTTGCGGCAATAAAAAACGGTAAAAGCGCTGATACAAGTATGGGCATGACCCCACTTGAAGGGCTTGTAATGGGCACCCGATCTGGCGACATAGACCCAGGTATTTTTGACTTTCTAATCAGTCAGAATTACTCGCCCGAGGAGATATCCGAACTCCTAAACAAGCAAAGCGGTTTACTCGGTATATCTGAGCTGAGCAACGATATGCGCACAATTTGTGAGAAGGCAGATGAAGGTCATACCCAATGCAAACTTGCTTTGGAGGTATTTTGCTTTAGAGCTGCCAAACACCTGGCCGGCATGATGGCCTCACTAGAACAAATAGATGCACTGGTGTTCACCGGTGGAATTGGCGAGAACTCAGCTGTCGTTAGGCAAAAAATTGTCAAACACTTGTCAATTTTCGGCTTTACTATTAACCATGCAGCAAACAATCAGCCTTCTTCACGTAACGAATGCTACAACGGGCTTTCTATTCATGAAGACCAATCTATCCCGGTACTCGTCATCCCAACTGACGAAGAAGCTATGATTGTAGAAGACACTCTATCGCTAATATAACAAATGCTATGCGGCCACTTCTACCAGCTATTGCAACGAACCATTATGCTCTCAAACCCTTAGAATATTTGAGAACAGATTTAAGGAAAGTCTAATATGTCTAAGTCATTTTTTATTGCACCAACCGCTAAAAATGCCGGCTTAACATCCGTCAGCCTTGGCCTACTCAGAGCGCTTGACCAGATAGGTGTAAGAGTTGGTTTTTTTAAGCCGATTACACAAATTACCCAAAGCCGCCCCGATCACTCCGTCCACTTTGCTAATGCAATCAATCATATCGACAGCCCAAAGCCTATTCCACTGAAGACAGCACAAGATTACCTTACACGCGGCGACAAAGACCTTCTTATGGAAGAAGTAATCGAAAACTTCCATAAGATAAAAAAGCTGTACGATGTAATAATCATTGAAGGAATCGTTCCAACAACAGACGAAGCTCATACCAGCGTGCTCAATAAGGAAATGGCAAACAGTCTCGACGCAGAAATCATTCTGCTTGTGCCAATGACCTCCTTGCCAAGCAATTGTTCAGTTGATACCTTCGATGACCACCTAAAAACATCCTTGAG
>NZ_LWGA01000214.1:0-507 GCF_001635235.1 Oleiphilus sp. HI0117
TTGATCCTGGAAACCAGCATTCAGGCTAAGTTTTTAATACCCATGGCCGTATCGCTGGCCTTTGGGGTTATTTTTGCAACACTGATCAGCTTGCTTTTAGTGCCCGCAAGCTACCTATTACTGGATCAATATATCAAGAGCCTAAGCACCGCTAGCAAACAGGTAACGAATAATGCGCTCGACTCCGAGAGCGTTGAAGACGCCTATCAACGCGGTTTTGAGCAGGGCAGTCGAGCGAAGAAGAAATCACAGAGCCCATATAATGATGAGGTATTAACTTCAAGCTGGGAAGCAGGTTGGCTTGATGCGAAAAATACCCTTAACGTTCTCAAGACGGATCAGGCATCATGAGTATATTTCAACGTCACCCGAAAGATCATGTTGCCTTATGGTTTGAACAAAGGCGCAAGCTAGGCGTAAGTGATGACATATATTGGGGGCGATATACGCCTCACACCTCAGAGCAAGAAGAAGCGCTAAAAGTAGATATCTTCCAGCACGCCAATG
>NZ_LWGA01000215.1:0-463 GCF_001635235.1 Oleiphilus sp. HI0117
CGAGCGCAGTGAGCTACAGTCTGAACTTAGCCAGCGCATTGCTTCAGAAATATTCCGCCAGATAGATGTCGTAAATAAACAAACGCTAACTACCAGCGATTCCGGCAGTAACGAGGGCTCTGAGTAAGTATGCGCATCAAAGCTGAGCAACTTGAGAATGAGCTGAAAAAAAAGCTCTTACCGCTTTATTTGGTAACCGGTGACGAGCCACTATTGGTTCAAGAAGCTTTGGACAGCATTCGTCTGAACTGCAAAAAACAAGGCTTTGATGAGCGAAAGATTCTGGAAGTTGACCGCAAGTTCGATTGGACCAGCTTAAACGAAGAAGCTAACACTCTGTCTTTATTTGCAGAAAAGACACTAACTGAACTTCGACTTGGAAAATCTAAACCCGGTACCCCCGGTGCAAAAGCCTTTCAACAATATTGCGATAATTTGCCAGAAGATAAGATTTTACTGATCT
>NZ_LWGA01000216.1:0-651 GCF_001635235.1 Oleiphilus sp. HI0117
AGAGCACACCGGGCTAACAAAGAGACCTGTGAATTATTAGTGCGGGATAAGATCCTGGTGTAAATAAGCTAGGCCGGCTTCCATCAGCTCAAGCTCCAGTACTACTAGCTCACTCGTGATAAAAGGATGAGGTTGATAGGTATTACCTTCAACCAATAGGCTCACTAAGTCTCCGACCAATGGCTGATGCGATACCAACAGCACATTATCAATTCCGGCCTGATTAAGCTGACGAAGCACTTGTTTCGGCGAGGAGTCGGGTGTAATAAAAGGCTTGGTATGAACATCGCACTTCAGCTGGTCTTGATAAACCTTTGCCGTCTGCTGAGCTCTTAGTAAGGGGCTCACCCAAATTTGGCTCACCTCACTTAATATACTCAAATGCTCTTTTGCTAAAGCACTTGTCTGCTGCACACCTCTTTCTGTCAAGGGGCGAGAGAAGTCGCTTTCTGCATAAAATGATGCCTCACCATGCCTGGAAATAAAGAGCTTCATCGCTACTTAATCTCATCCAGAAGCTTGTCTTTAGCTTTTGCTTGCGGCCAATCAGAAAATGGATAGGGCTTCACTTCACTTGCGTAGCTCAGGAATTCACTAATTTGTTTTAGGTACAAGCCCAAAGTCCTACCGGCATCTTTTAAAGATTCACTA
>NZ_LWGA01000217.1:0-771 GCF_001635235.1 Oleiphilus sp. HI0117
GCAAAGAAATATCGATGGTTGGGACAGACCCAGCAAAAAGTAAGTTAAAGATTTCGACTAGTAAAGTAATCGAATAAGATTTGGAAAACAGGAACAAAAGGTATGTGCGGAATAGTTGGAGCTGTGGCTCAAAGGGATGTAGCTGAAATTCTTCTCGAAGGTTTGAAGCGTTTAGAATATAGAGGATATGATTCAGCAGGGTTGGCTTTATTGTCTGAAGCAGGCGAATTTAATCGCTTGAGACGTATAGGCAAAGTTCAAGAATTGGCAGACGCACTAAAGGCAAACCCTTGCAAAGGTGGAACCGGTATTGCACACACACGTTGGGCAACTCATGGTGAACCTAGCGAACGTAATGCCCACCCTCATGTATCAGGTTCCGAAATTGTAGTTGTTCACAACGGGATCATTGAAAACCATCATACTCTGCGTGAGAAGCTAAGTGCCGTGGGTTATGAATTTGCTTCGGATACAGATACCGAGGTGATTGCTCATCTAGTTCATCATGAACTAAAAACACATGACTCACTATTATCAGCATTCAGATCAACTGTGAAGAAATTAGAAGGTGCTTACGGAACGGTTGTTATGGATACCAGTGATCCAGACCAGCTAATTGCAGCGCGTTCTGGTAGCCCATTAGTGATAGGATATGGCATAGGAGAAAACTTCCTGGCATCAGATCAATTAGCATTATTACCAGTAACGAACCGTTTCTCCTTCCTAGAAGAAGGCGATATCGCCGTACTGACACGCCAAGACGTGACCATC